>NZ_JBAQPS010000344.1:0-4142 GCF_049305995.1 Sulfuricurvum sp. | reverse complement strand
GAGTATTCCTTTGACAATTGATTACAAAGAACGTATTGAAATACGGGGTGAAGTGGTGATCTTCAAAGAGGATTTTGAGAAGATTAATCTGGAGCGTTCCCGTAACGGCGAATCGCTGTTTGCCAATCCGCGTAATGCGGCGGCGGGGAGTCTTCGACAGCTTGATACCCGTATCACCGCGTCACGCCGTCTGGTTTTCATGCCTTACGGTATCGGGGCTAACACGCTAGAGATCAAAAATCTCTCCGAGCGGATGGAGTGGGTGTACGCTCTGGGATTTCGAAACCCCCACATGACCCACTTGTGCGAGAGCGCCGATCAGATCGAGATATTTTATCATGAGATGCGCGTTGAGCGGGATAATTTTGCGATGCTCCTCGATGGGATGGTGATCAAGGTAGACGCGATAGCCGTGCAGGATGAGCTGGGTTATACGGTCAAAAATCCCCGATGGGCGGCGGCGTATAAATTCCCTGCTATCGAGAAACTCACCACACTCAAAGAGGTGATCATGCAGGTGGGGCGTAGTGGTGTTGTCACCCCTGTTGCCATCGTCGAGCCAGTCGATATCGAGGGGGTTACGGTTGAGAGGTCGACGCTTCATAATTTCGATGAGATCGAGCGTAAAGATATCCGCATCGGGGATAAGGTAATAATACTCCGCAGTGGTGACGTCATCCCTAAAATCGTCAAAGTGATTACGGCGGAGCGGAGCGGAAATGAGCAAATCATCCCCCGACCGACGCAATGTCCTGTGTGCGGGAGTGAGCTTCTCGATGAGGGGGCGCTCATCAAATGTCAAAATATGGGGTGCGAAGCACGGGTGGTGAACTCGATTATCTATTTTGCCTCGAAACAGTGTCTCAACATCGACGGGCTAGGGGATAAGATCGTCGAAGCGCTTCATAGTGCGGGGATGGTGCGAGAACTCAGTGATCTTTTCAGTCTTACGATGGAACAGCTTCTATCCTTAGAGGGATTCAAAGAGAAAAAGAGCCGTAATCTGATCGAGGCTATTGCGGCGGTCAAGGGGTGCGATTGCTGGCGTTTTATCAATGCACTTGGGATCGAGCATATCGGCGAAGTGGCATCTAAAACATTGTGCGGTGCGTTTGGAACGGCGTTTGATACGGCAAGCCGCGAAGAGATTTTGGCACTGGAGGGATTCGGAGGGGAGATGGTTGAGTCAATCCTTGAATTTGTCCGTGTCAATAGTGAGAAGATCGAAAATTTACGCACTATTTTAAGTCCTGTAGCGCCTGTGAAAATCGAAGCGCACGAGAACCCATTCAAGGGTAAAAGTGTTGTCATCACGGGCTCGATGAGTGTACCGCGCGATAGTATTAAAGCGATACTTGAATCATTGGGAGCCAAAGTTGCCTCATCCGTCTCAAAAAAGACCGATTATGTTGTGTACGGCGAAGACGCGGGGAGTAAATACGATAAAGCGGTAGAATTTGGTGTCCCATTGCTCACCGAAAAAGAATTTCGTGCTCTATCTTCTCTTTCCAATACTACTACGGTGTCTGAGGGGACTGCTGTAAAAGTGAAAAATAGCCTTTTTGATTAGATATGCGAGGTAACCCTTTACCTTGATCCCTCCGGGGAGTAAACCCGCTCCGTATTCACCCCCTAGCGCGATCATTACCCCTTGGTTTTTATATCGGAACGGCTGTTTTGATTTTCCTCGCAGTGTGCGAAGAATATTTCGAGCCACATGTTCTCCCTCTCGTTCGGCGAGTTGTGCGGTAGGGGGGATAAATTTGCCATTTTCATCGAGTGCGCTGGTGATGTCACCGATGGCATAAATGTTGGGTTGGTTGGGGATGTTGAGGTTTTCATCGACGATCAAATGCCCTTTTAGATTGGTTTCGAATCCTAGGTGTTGGGTGAGAGGTGAAGCGGCGATTCCTCCTGTAAAAATCATAAATTCAAAATCCAGATGTTTTCCATTGTCTAAAACAATATCATGAGCATGTACTTCGCTAATACGATTATTGTGCCAAACATGAATGCCTAATTTAATAAGACGTTCATAAGCACTTTGAATTAAAAATGGATCCATTCCATATAAAATAGTCTCATAGGCATCGATAAGGTAGACATCGACTCCCCGACATCCAAAATTACCATTGTGATAAAATTTGTTCGCATATGCCGCCATCTCTGCGGCGATCTCTACCCCAGAGAGTCCCGCTCCTCCGATCACGATATTGAAAGGCTTAACATCGCAACCTTGGGTTTGTGTTTCGATACGGTTGAGGAGAGATCGTTCAAACTGTTGTTTGAAATCCAAGGCACTTGGAATACTTTTAACCCCGTGAGTGTGTTCACGAAGACCTTTGATAAAGTCTGGGAAATAGGTACGGCTTCCACTTGCAATAATCAAACGATCGTAGCCGATAGTTTGCGTCGGAGTGATGACTTCTGATCGATCGGAATCGATTTGTATTACTTCTTCGCAAACAAAATTCACCAAACCAAAGCTTTTGCACAAAGAAGGAAGATCAATCATGACATGAGACATGTCAACTTTATTGGCGATAAAATCGTACACTTCGGCTTGCATATAATGATAGGGATTTTTGTCAATGAGTGTGATGGCAATATGGCTGTTATGAGCGAGATGTTCCATTGTACGGATACCGCCATATCCTCCGCCGATGATTACGATATGAATAGATTGCATAAAAAAATTCCTTACCCAGAAAACATTCGCGCAATGGTATCCTAAACAAAGTTATGTCACGATAACGAATTAAAAAATAATGGAACACGATGAGACTTGATAGTTATTTAGTAGAAAGCGGTCTTGTTGAGAGCCGAAATAAAGCACAGCAATTGATTAAAGAACACGCTGTGAGTGTTGATGGGAAAATCATTGATAAAGTTTCATTTGATGTCGTTGAAACAATGGCTGTTGAGATTGCTAATACGGAGCTTTATGTGAGTCGTGCGGCGATTAAACTCAAAGGGTTTCTTCCTCATACTGAATGGAATCTGAGCACTCTTCGTGCGCTCGATATCGGTTCATCTACGGGGGGATTTACACAAATTCTCCTTGAAAACGGTATTTCGAGTGTCACCTGTGTCGATGTCGGAAGCGATCAGCTTCATCCGAGCTTGCGCAGTGATTCACGCATCAGTGTTTATGAAAATACCGATATTCGCAATTTCACCTCAGAGCAACCATTTGATATCGTGACATGTGATGTTGCTTTTATCCCGTTGGAATTGATCCTCGAATCGATTGACCGTCTCGCGTCCAAATACATCGTACTCCTTTTTAAACCGCAGTTTCAAGTGGGGCGTGAAGTGAAACGGGATAAAAACGGTGTTGTTAAAGACGACAAAGCGATTGGAAAAGCGATGATTCGCCTCGAAGATGCATGTGCATTGATGGGATGGAAATTAGTTGCCAAAGAGGTGGCTCATATTGCCGGAAAAGAGGGAAATCAGGAGACATGTTATGGTTTTGTCAAAGGTTGATGCGATCAGTATCGGCGGATTTGATGGGATGCATATCGGGCATCAGCAACTCTTTAGTGCATTGGGAGAAAACGGTGCTATTGTCGTTATTGAGACAGGATACGCCAACCTCACCCCCGGCACGGAACGTGAACACTATACGCATTATCCGATCGTTTATTACTCATTAGAGGATATTCGTCACTTGGAGGGGGAAGAGTTTGTCGCAATGTTGCGGGAACGTTTTCCACATCTGAAAAAAATTGTTGTCGGGTATGATTTTCATTTCGGGAAAAACCGTCGATATTCTCATGCTTCTTTGGGTGAATTGTTTGAGGGTGAAGTCAAAGTAGTCGATCAAGTCTGTGTCGATGGCGATTCCGTTCACTCTCACAAAATCCGCTCTAAAATCCAAATCGGCGATCTCAGCGGAGCCAACCGCTTTTTGGGACACAATTATTGTATAAAAGGGTCGGTTGTTCGAGGGCAGGGGATTGGTAAAACGGAGCTTGTTCCGACAATAAATCTCGAATGTCAGGGATATCTCCTCCCTTATGAGGGGGTATATGCCGCATTGACCCGAATCGATGGGGAGGAACACTTTCACCCCTCCGTCGTTTTTGTCGGGCATCGTGTCACAACGGATGGCAGTTATGCGGTTGAGAGCCATATTT
>NZ_JBAQPS010000343.1:0-4845 GCF_049305995.1 Sulfuricurvum sp. | reverse complement strand
GGGCGTATCGCTGAGATGAAAACAGGGGAGGGGAAAACTCTTGTTGCGACATTGGCGGTAGTATTGAACGCTATGAGCGGCAACGGGGTTCACGTCGTTACGGTTAATGATTATTTGGCTCAGCGTGATGGTTCACAAATGTCAGAGCTTTATGGCTTTTTGGGATACACCACCGGAATCTTGGTAGAGAGCGGTTACAACCCCGCATCAAAACGGGAGCAATATGGGTGTGATATCACCTACGGTACGAACAATGAATTCGGATTTGATTATCTTCGTGACAATATGACGTACTCTAAAGAGCATATGGTTCAACGCGGACATTTTTATGTTATCGTCGATGAAGTGGATTCGATTTTAATCGATGAAGCGCGTACTCCGCTGATTATTTCAGGTCCAACCAACCGTACGCTAGAGAACTATGTTCGTGCCGATCAGGTCGCTAAAACATTGGTAAGAGATGAACATTTTAGTGTCGATGAAAAAGATCGTTTGGTTTTGATTACTGAAGAGGGGATTGCACGAGCTGAAGAACTTTTTGGTGTTGATAATCTTTACAGTATTGAAAATTCAACGTTATCGCATCATCTTGATCAAGCACTTAAGGCGAATAATGTATTCGAACGTGATGTTGATTATGTACTCCAAGATGAGCAAGTTATCATTGTCGATGAATTTACCGGACGTTTGAGTGAAGGGCGTCGATATTCAGAGGGACTTCATCAGGCGTTAGAAGCAAAAGAGGGGGTAGTGATTAAAGAAGAGACTCAAACACTCGCCGATATTACCTACCAAAATTACTTTCGTTTGTATAAAAAAATCGGTGGTATGACAGGTACCGCACAGACTGAAGCAACTGAATTTGCACAAATTTATAATCTTGATGTTATCTCTATTCCGACCAATGTCCCTGTTATCCGTCAAGACCTCAATGATTTGATTTACAAAACCGAAGCAGAAAAATTTGCCGCCGTTATCAGAAAAATACAAGAACTTAGTGTGAAGGGGCAGCCGATTTTGATCGGAACAGCATCGATAGAAAAATCTGAAAAGCTCCATGAACTTCTTAAAGTCCAAAAAATCCCCCATACTGTGCTTAACGCGAAAAATCATGCACAAGAGGGTGAAATCATTAAAAACGCGGGTGCTAAAGGGGCAATTACGATTGCAACCAACATGGCAGGGCGCGGTGTTGATATCAAAGTAAATGATGAGATTAAAGGACTAGGTGGTCTATATATCCTCGGGACTGAACGTCATGAAAACCGCCGTATCGATAATCAACTTCGTGGGCGTGCAGGACGTCAGGGTGATCCCGGGACAAGCCAGTTTTATCTTTCTCTCGAAGATAACTTGCTTCGTATTTTTGGTTCGGATAAAATTAAATCGATTATGGAACGTTTGGGTGTCGAAGACGGTGAGTATATCGAATCGGCGATGGTAACACGCGCTGTTGAAAAAGCGCAGAAAAAAGTGGAAAATATGCACTTTGAAGGGCGTAAACATATCGTTGAATATGATGATGTCGCCAATGAACAGCGTAAAATTGTTTACAAATTTCGTGGCGAACTTTTAGACCCTGAATTCAATGTTGGAGATAAAATCGATACAATTCGTTCTGAATATATTGATCGAACGTTAATGATCTGCGGAATTTTCGAGGGAATTCCCGAAGAAGAGATTGATATTGAACGGCTTGTCATGACTCTCAAAGAAGAACTTAATACACAGATAGATTCGTCCGCATTCAGTGAAAAAGAGTATAGTGCTATTCGCACTCAAATGTTATTGCTTTTGAGTAGTGAGTATAATGATAAAATGTCGGTGGTCGATCCAAAAGTTCGTAGTGATATTGAACGTGAAATCTATCTTAAAACACTTGATACCGCATGGCGTGAACACCTTTATCAAATGGACAGTATGAAAACTGGTATCCGTCTTCGTGCTTACAATCAGAAAGATCCATTAGTTGAGTATAAAAAAGAGAGCTATAACCTTTTTGCCGAACTGGTGGAGACGATCAAATACGATACGATCAAAACCCTTCATATTATTCAATTTCGAGTGGATAGTGCCGAAGACGAGGCAGAAGCGTTTGCTCGCCAAATGGAACTTGAGAAAAAGCAAGAAGCGTATCAAATGTCTCTCAATCAGGGTGAACAGGCTAATGATGATAAAAAAGTTTCCCGTAATGATGATTGTCCGTGCGGAAGCGGTTTGAAATACAAAAACTGTTGCGGAAAAAGCGGACCTAAAAAAGGGGTATTCGCCTCTTGAATATTGTCTCTTACCTCGTCAAACGCTTTTTACGTTTTGATAAAGAGCAACCTTTTATTTTTCTCTCCGCACTCCTTGCATTTTCTGGAATTGCATTGGGAGTGATGGTTCTTATTATTGCAATGGCTTTGATGAATGGGTTTGATAATGAGTTTAAAAAGAAACTGACCGTTATGAACTATCCGCTCACTATTCAGCCTAAATTTTATGGAACCGTTAATACGGCCCTTGTTGATCAACTCCGCGTCACATTTCCGGATCTTTCCTTTAGTCCTTATATTACTACCGCAGTTCTTTCCCGTAGTGGAGATCAAATGGAAGGTGGATATCTTTTTGGTGTTGATTTTACTCAAGAAGCAAAAGTTAATTCCATAGTGGCTATAGGACTTAAGAAAGGTATCCCTCAAGGGTTTGAAGTGATGGTTGGGGAAACCTTGAAAGAACAATTTACACTTCGAGAGGGTGAGAAGCTAACGTATATTTTTACCCAGATGGAACCGGGAGGATTGGTTTTAGCACCGAAAATTAAACGTTTTTCCGTTATTTCTACATTTGATTCCGGATTGAGTGCCTATGATAAAGGATTTTCTTATACGTCACTTGATGCGCTACAACGTATTTTAGGGATAGAAAAAAATCTTTATGACGGTATTCATATCCATTCTGCCAATCCAGAAACTGATATTCACCGTATTGCGGCTGTATTACCAAAAAGTGTAGCGATTCGAGGATGGTGGGAGGATAACGGTAACTTTTTTGCCGCACTTAAAATGGAAAAAATGTCCCTTTTTATTGTCCTCATGCTTATTATTTTGATTGCAGCCATTAATATTATTTCATCGTTGCTTATGACAGTGATGAATCGACGAAGTGAAATAGCACTTTTGATATCATTAGGTGCTTCGAAACAAGAGATAAAAAAAATATTTTTAATCCTTGGAATTGTAATTGGTATTTTAGGAATTGGAACAGGTGTAATATTAGGTTTATTAGGGATTTGGGTTCTTGGAACATTCGAAATTATCTCTTTGCCGGTAGATGTTTACCCGACATCAACTTTGCCATTAGATTTAAGCATAATTGATTTTTTCTCGATTATTATTGGTGCATTTATAATTGTATTGCTATCAGCATGGTATCCGGCAAAAAAAGCATCAGATGTCGATATTTTAACTGTTTTGAGAAATGAGTAGATTTGATTTCTCAACGTATAGCAGAAGCAATGATTCTTGAAGGGGTGTAATTGTTAATACTAAATTAACAAATATTTACCCTATACCCACTACAATACCAAATATTTTTCACATAGGTAATCCATGAACAAAGTTCTCTCCCTTTTAGGCTCCATGAAAACCATGGCAGCTCTTATGCTCGTTTTCGCTGTTGCTATCGGCTATGCGACATTTATCGAAAACGATTACGGCTCGATGACTGCCAAAGCGGATATTTACAATGCCCGTTGGTTTGAAATTCTATTGGCTTTATTGGCGATCAATCTGACGCTCAATATTATCAATTTTAACATGGCACGTCGCGGTAAATGGCTTGTCTTTATTTTCCACATAGCCTTTTTGATTATCCTCGTCGGTGCAACGGTAACACGTTACATGGGATTTGAGGGAATGATGCATATCCGTGAGGGATCGAGCAGTGATGTGATTATTAGTGCTGAGCCTTATGTTTCATTAAAAGTAATCAAGGGTGATAAAACGTATGACTTTAAAGAGACTCTATTTCTCTCTAAACGCTCTTCGAACCATTTTGAGCGAACGTTGGAGGTTGAGGGAGAGCAGATTCATGTGAAACTGGATAGCTACATGGGAGATGCGACGTATGAAGCGGTTGCTGATCCAAAAGGTGAGCCACTCTTTAATCTCATGGTTACCGGAGCACAAGGGGCACAACAGGTTTCTCTTAAACAGGGTGAATTTATCGAAGCCAATGATGTTGTAATCGATTTTGATTCGAACAAAACGTTTGATAAACCGATTATTGCTTTGAGTGTTGAGGGTGATAAACCGTATTTGAGTACACCTGCCACTCTCGCAACGCTGAGCATGGATACCCAAAAAACATCGACGATTGCCTCTGGAAAACATGAGATGACGAAGCGTACACTGTTCCAAAGTGCACAAAGCGGATTTGTTCTCCGTGATTTCATCCCTAAAGCATCGATGAAACTGGTTTCATCTTCGAAAAAAGGGCCTATGATGCAGCAAGCTTCTCAGGATGCCCTAACTCTTGGTTTTATCAGCGGATATATAAAAGAAACTGCTGTTGTGTTGGGTTCAGCAGGAGAGGTTGGTGAAGCCAAAAAAGTTGTGTTAGGTGATATTAGCGTTGAAGCATCTTACGGTTCTATCGAGCGTAAGCTACCGTTTGCTATTGGCTTACGTGATTTTGAGCTAGAGCGTTATCCAGGATCGATGTCACCTGCCTCATATGCGAGTGAGGTGAGTGTGATTGATCCGCTCAATCAAGCAAAATTTGATTTTCGCATCTACATGAACCATATCCTCGATTATCAAGGATATCGCTTTTTCCAATCTTCATTCGATCAAGATGAGC
>NZ_JBAQPS010000342.1:0-1776 GCF_049305995.1 Sulfuricurvum sp. | reverse complement strand
CACCATGGGCGGTATAAAAATAACAATTCCATCATCTATCGAAGAGCAAACCAAAATCGCCAACTTTCTCTCTGCTATCGATACTAAAATCAACCTCGTAGCAAAAGAACTGGACGAAGCCAAAAACTTCAAAAAAGCTCTGTTGCAGCAGATGTTTGTGTAACTGTGCTAAAATAATGCCATCAAAGAAATAAGAGAGTTCGTAATGCAATCATTGACCATTAATTTTCAAGATGACCAATTGTTCACTAAGGTTTTATGGCTGTTAGAGCATTTCAAAAAAGATGGGCTGGAAGTCGTTTCCAAAGACGATATAGAAGATTTAAAAGCACTATCAAAAACACGCAATGAAGAGAGTATCCCTTTTGAAGAATATCTAAAAAATGCGCATTGAAATCCGCAAAAGTGCTATCAAAGACCTTCAAAAAATCAATGAACCTTTCAAGAGTAAACTTCACGATAAAATCTCTCTTTTAAAAAATTTCCCCGATATTTCCAATATTAAAAAATTGACCAATTTTGAACCTGCCTATCGTTTACGTGTAGGAGATTATCGGGTTTTGTTTGATGTTATTGATGAAACTATTTTTATCGGTCGTGTGCTACATCGACAGGAGAGCTATGAGTAAGCAATCCGAAGCAATCCTCGAAGAAAACCTCCTCAAACAACTCGTTTCGTTGGGGTATGACAAAGTCATCATCCGTAACGAAGCTGAACTCCTCGCAAACCTAAAAAAGCAACTCGAAAAGCACAACAAGACCACCCTTGATGATGTGGAATTCGCCCGTATCCTCAACCACCTGAACAAAGGGAACGTTTTCGAAAAGGCAAAAATCCTTCGTGACAAATATGCCCTTAACCGTGAAGACGGCACGACCAAATATATCGAATTTATCGACTCCGAACACTGGTGCCAAAACCTTTTTCAAGTGACCCACCAAGTCACCATCGAGGGGAGCTATAAAAACCGATACGACGTGAGTATTCTCATCAACGGTATTCCGCTCGTGCAAATCGAACTCAAACGCCGTGGATTAGAACTCAAAGAAGCGTTCAATCAAGTCAACCGTTATCAGCGTCATTCATATGGTGCCAATAGTGCTTTATTTCACTACGTCCAAATCTTTGTCATCTCCAATGGAGTGAATACCAAATACTATGCCAACAACCGCCATCAGTCATTTAAACAAACTTTCTTTTGGGCAGACAAAGAGAATAAAAATATTACTAATCTTAATGAGTTCACTGATGTATTTTTAGAGTCGTGTCATATCTCTAAGATGATATGTAAATACATCGTATTGCAAGAGAGCGATAAAAAGCCGATGATTCTACGCCCGTATCAATACCATGCGACTGAGGCGATTATTGATAGAGTCGTCAATACCAATAAAAACGGCTACATTTGGAACGCCGAAAAGTGGTGCCGAGAGTTTTAGAGAAAATTATGACGTTTGTGGATAGATTTTATAATTTGTAATTCTGAATCAAGAACACATGAATTTTAATCTTCAAAAAAATGTGAAGTTTTTGTGTAGTTTATATTGCATCAAATTGCTTCAAAATCAATATTTAGCATCTGTATCTATTAAGAAGCTATTTTTTTGCACTATCCATATAAAAAAATAAAGCAGTGGTCAAAAAGTGGTTTTTTAACTATGAAAAGATTGCCAGAGAATTGGAGATTGATGGACGATATTTTATGGAGGGTAATACCGTATTTGAATATATGGGGTGAAACTCACCTCATATTATAATTCCAGTAATGCTAATTG
>NZ_JBAQPS010000341.1:0-2314 GCF_049305995.1 Sulfuricurvum sp. | reverse complement strand
GAGGGGTTCCGGTTTTCGCTCAAAGAGAAAAAAGTAAACGGCTCGTATGATTGTGTATTTTTCGATCGTTCACTAAATGGGTGTAGTATTTACCAAGCGCGTCCGTTGCAGTGCCGAACGTTTCCGTTTTGGGATTACTTTCGCCACCGTATTGATGAACTAAAGCAAGAATGTCCTGGGATTATTCATGAATAAATTTATCACAATTTTAACCCTTATTTTCTCGTGCGCCTATGGGGCACCAAAAACGGCACATAATGCAAAATTATTGGAAGATACCTTTATTTTATACGCACTTGATGCTCAGGTACATCAACAATATCATCAAGCGTCTGATTTTTTTGATGAACTTTATAAGCAAACTTCTAAAAAAGAGTATCTTTATCAATCCCTACGAATGTTAGAACAAGCTAATGAGGTTCAAACTCTTTTAGGGAAGACGATATCTGAACGTATTAAATTTCCCGAAGATCAAACATTAAAACGTTTTGAAATCATTGCTTTGCTTAAAAAAGGTAATTTTGGAGAAGCATCTCAAAAAGCGTCAGCTTTGAGTGAAATTAGTAAAAAAGCTCCAGATTATTTACTTTATGCTGAATCACGTTTAAAACTTGGAGATTATAGGGGTGGTGTATTGAATCTTAAAAAAGCATACATGCTCGATTATGATGATGTGGTTGCCGAACGAATTGCTTTGGTTCAATACACGCAGCTGAATGAAAAAAATGATGCAATCAAATTTTTAAAAGAGCATATCGGGACGCATGGAATGAGTCAAAGACTTGGTAAACGAATTAGCAGTTTGTATGCAGATAGTGGGCAGTTGAATGATGCTGTAATAATGTATGAACAAACATATGATACTTTTAAAGATGTGTCATGTGCAGAAGAAGCATTAAAAATTTATTTGTATCAGCAAGATATCTCAAAAATGATAATGTTATTAGAAAAATCGCATCTGAATGAACCTCTTTTGCTTGACTTGTATATTAAGATAAAAGTATATGATAAAGCGTCTATGTTAGCACAAACATTGTATGAGAGAGAAAATAATCCTCTTTATCTTGCGCAAAGTGCTGTATTTAAATATGAAAGTGCAAGTAATCGAAAAGATCCTATAATGGTCGCACAGGTGATGAATGAACTTAAAAAAGCAGTTTCCGATTTGGAAGAGCCGCTGTATCTCAACTATCTTGGATATTTAATGATTGATCATGATATCAACGTAAAAGAGGGTATGGGGTACGTTCGCAGAGCTCTCGATAAACAACCCGATTCGCCGTTTTACATTGACTCATTGGCGTGGGGTCATTATAAATTAAATGAGTGTATGGATGCATTACGTTTAATTAAACAGGTCGAATCGATGATTGGCAGTGATGAACAAGAGGTGAAAGATCATCTCAAAGCAATAGAACAGTGTAAAACCAAGGAGAAAAATTAATGATTTTAGACGACATCATCAAAAAAACCAAAGAAGATTTAAAAGAGCGGGAAGCCAAGTTCAGTATGGATTGGCTCGGGCGTTCACTCGCGTTTAACGCTCGTGCACCACGCGATGTACGATCGTACCTTACCTCGACACTAGAGGAACCGTATCGCATCATCAGCGAAGTGAAAAAAGCTTCCCCTTCGCGCGGTGTAATCCGCGAAGATTTTGATCCTATCGCTATCGCACAGGCGTATGAACGGGGTGGTGCGAACGCTATTTCGATCCTCACTGAACCGCACTTCTTTCAGGGTAATCTCGATTATCTTGCAGAGATTCGCCGTTATGTGAGTATCCCGCTTCTACGCAAAGATTTTATCATCTCCAAATACCAACTCCTCGAAGCGCTTGTGTATGGAGCCGATTTTGTTCTTTTGATTGCAGCGGCTCTCACCAAAGATGAGCTTAAAGAACTTCTGAATTATACTCGTCATTTAGGGATGGAAGCATTGGTAGAGATTCACGATAAAGCTGAACTTACCAAAGCGATTTATGCCGGAGCTGATATTATCGGAATCAATCACCGTAATCTCCAGACATTTGAGATGAATATGAATCTCAGCTATGATCTTATCCCTCTTATCCCGAATGGTAAAATTATTATAGCTGAAAGTGGTATTTATGAACATGGTCAGCTAGAGGATTTAAACAAAGCAGGAGTCGATGCATTTTTGGTCGGTGAATCTTTGATGCGTCAAGATGATGTAGAAAGTGCACTTCATACACTTAAAAATGGATAAAAACAACTTTTGAATGTTTTTTAAGCAACCCTTGAGATTAGTTTAGGATATCATTGACCTAGTCCTAATAATTAAGGGGTAAGAA
>NZ_JBAQPS010000340.1:0-14917 GCF_049305995.1 Sulfuricurvum sp. | reverse complement strand
TGTAGCAACTGAAGGTAAAAATATTGATTGCCTTAGTTGTCATGATGCAAAAATAGGTGAAACATTGGGGGCTATTTCGATTGAAATGGAAATTAATGATATCAAAGTGAGTGGATTGATTGCTTCTGCTATTGCTATTATTGCTTTAATCATTTTAAGTTTTTACCTCCTTAAAAATGTTCGACGTTTTATCTTATCATATAAAGAGACACTCGATAATATTGCTATTACTATGGAGAGAGCAGAGGGGGGTGATTACCATTATCGGGTGGATCAACATGACAATGCGGATGGGTATAAAGCGGCGATGTGGACTAATGCTTTAATAGAAAAAATTGATTCCGTTCTGAGTCAAAGTAGTGAAAAAATGGTTTCATTGATTCAACTTGATAAACCAAATACAGATCCTCTGTATACACTTCAAAGCGGTATT
Source organism: Sulfuricurvum sp. (assembly GCF_049305995.1). Taxonomy (GTDB): domain Bacteria; phylum Campylobacterota; class Campylobacteria; order Campylobacterales; family Sulfurimonadaceae; genus Sulfuricurvum. Next base: position 14,484 of record NZ_JBAQPS010000340.1, on the reverse strand, counting down.
CATCAACTTTATGAAGTGGAACGTTTTCGAAAAGCAATTGAAAAAGATCAAAATATTGAAGAGGTATATGGTCGTATCATTGCATTATTGCGTACGCATTGGAGTTTGAATAATTTTAATATATTAGAAGTTAATCCTCAAAATAAGGCTACTCATCTTGTTCACAGCGAAAAAACACTGTTATGTGATGCCTTAAGCGGTTGTCGTGTTGATCGAACGACACAGATAGTTGATTCAATTCAATGTGATGTTGCATGTCCCAAAATGATTGATCCCTCAGCACATTATGTATGTCAAAGTTATCCGATTGTCGATGAGCTTGATATTGTAATTTCGTTAGTGAGTTATGATGTGCGTGATATTCCTAAAATTCGTATAGCTCTTGAACAGCTTGGAAACTATATTAATGCTTCACGATTGCAAATTATCAATAAAAAATTACAGCAAACAGTTCGAATTGATCCATTAACACAAATGTATAATCGCACCTATCTTGAAGAATTAAGTAAGCTGATTAATGCCCAATCGAATCGTACAATGATCCCTTATGGTGTAATGATGGTTGATATGGATCAGTTTAATGCGATTAATGCTTCTTATGATATGCAAATTGGGGATGAAGTCATTAAAGCCATGTCCCGTAATATTCAAGATCAGTTGCAACAAGGAGATATTCTTGTCCGATATGGTAACGATACGTTTGGCGTTATTTTATACGATTATGAGGCTACTGCTGTTTATGAAGTTGCTGATGCGATCCATTTATCATTTAAAAAGAAAATACGGGTTAATACCTATGCCATTTTAAAAACAGTTAGTATCGGTATTTCATTTTTTCCGACGCAAACCAATAATATATTCGAAGCGATCGAATTTTCAAAAAGAGCGTTGCTAGAAGCGAAGCATGAAGGTGGGAATTGTTCTCTTGTATATGATAAGGGAACAATGCCTATTTAATATTAGTGATGTGAAGCGCAAGAAAATCAAACTTAACTTTTTAATTGTGTAAATTTGTAACCCGATATAAAGGGAAAAAAATTTCTCTTAAAAGTGATCGCCACCATTAAACATTCGAGACTCAAATTCAATCACGCGATTGCGCCCTGTATGTTTACCTTCATACAAAGCAAGGTCTGCAAATTTAATTACTTTCCAAATTGAATCAGCATGTAGTGGAAAATGAGAAATACCGATACTAAGTGATTTTTGGACGGTATCATTTCCGAAAAGAAATTTCTTTTCGTTGAAGTGAATACGTATCTTTTCCGCAACAGCCAATGCACCATCTTGAGTTGTATTGTGTAATAAAATCAAAAATTCTTCACCTCCATAGCGAACTGGAAGATCTGATTTTCGGACATTTAGCTGTAATATCTCTGCTAATGCTTTAATAACAATATCCCCTGCATCATGCCCATAGGTATCATTTACCATTTTAAAATAATCAATATCAATCATTAAAACAGCATAAGAGATATTGCTTCGAATTGCTTGCTCAGCACTTTTATCGATAAATTCTTCTAAAAAGCGACGATTATAGAGGCGTGTTGCACCGTCTCGAAGTGAAGAATCTCGTAATTTGTCCATTAATGTACGACTTTCAATGACTGCTTTAGCGGCTTCAAAATAATTTTTGATACTCGGAAGCAACGTATTCATTTTTTCAATTGTAGTTGTATGCTTTGCAGAGTAGGAGAGGATTAGAGAAAGATCTTCATTAATATTAAATGGGATGCAAGTATACTCTATATTTTCGGTACAGTTACTGCAAAGGTTTGGAAAATCGGTTGAATAAACATCGCTAGCAGTTCGGTAAGCTCGGCATTCCATAGCATTAGAATCAGTTATCGGAAGACAGAAACTGTTTTTATTGCCAGTAATAAAAATTAGTTTACGTTCTTTAATATTTTTATCAACCTCATAAAGTGCAAAGTGAGCAAAGTCAAATTTTTCTTTTAAGACATAGATAAAACGTTCATAAATAGCGTCTTTTGTCGTATCTAGCTCGATTGTTTTTTTAAATTTATAAACATCTGACAGTTCTTTAATAATCGTTCCTGCCGTGTTCAACGGATCAGCGCACGAAATATTTGAACGGCTAACAAATGTATTGAGATCGCGCTTGATACTACCAAAGGTATCTTCCATTTTTTCAAAAAGAGTGTTCATTTGTTCAGCGACTTCTGAACCTGCATCTTTAAGTGTTGTAGTAAAGCGAAATGTAAAATCACCGGTACGTGCTCTTTTGATACCTTGCTGTAAGTTTTCAAATAATTTCATGTACGGTTTAAAATAGTAGTTTGTGACCCATAGTGCAATGATGATAAAAATAACATTAATAGCAAAAATTTTAGCAATAGTCATTGCTCCTGTCTGTCGTATATCATTGATATCAAATTCCATGCTAATAGCGCCTAATACATCTCCCTCTTTGGTATTATGGCAGGTAAGACAATTGGGACTTCCATAGGCTGATGCAATATAAGGGATCGTTACACGTAAGATTGCTTTATCAGAAGTCTCATTAATCTTTCGAACAGTGATCCCTTCGTTAAGAACTTTTTGGTCGATGGCATCTCTAGGTTTTTCATTTTGCATACCTTCGCCGTATTGTTTAATAACATTATCAGCTCGGACAATCCACAGCGCTTGAACATCTTTGATATTGGCAATATTACTGAGGAAAAACTCCCGCTTGTCCATGATACCGTTGACCATATGAGCTGTTAGACCGTCACGGACAATTTCAGCCGTCATTTTTGATTTCTCAATGGCATTATTGTAACCGTAGTCTCTGAAATTGATAGCAACATTAGTAATTGTGGCGACAGCCAGTCCGATCAGCATCAGTGCAACAATAAATAAAATTTTTCGATTGGTATTCATTAAAAAACCTTTGATAAAAATTTAAACAGTTAGATAAACCAGTGAGGATAGCAAAATAATTTTTAAATACGTATGAAAATATATTAAATGCCTCAAATAAGGCATTTGAAAGGAAAAAAATTATTCTACAGTAACACTTTTAGCAAGATTACGTGGCATATCGACATCATTTCCTAGGCGAATTGCTATTTCCATAGAAAGCAACTGTAAAACAACCATCATCTCGAAAAATTCAAGCATGTAATCATCTGCATTGCGAGTTTTGATATGATCATCTGCTTTATCGAAACTGAGTGGACTGATAGAGCAAATGGTTGAATCACGGGCACTAAGCTCTTCAATATTACTTTTGGTTTTTTCATAGAGCATATGTTGCGGTAGTAATGCAATCGTAAAAAGCTCCGGATCAGCAAGAGCGATAGGGCCATGTTTCATTTCACCACTAGGGTAACCTTCGGCGTGAAGATAACTGATTTCTTTGAGTTTTAAGGCTCCTTCTAATGCCAAAGGGAAGAAAACATCTCGTCCGATGAAGAAAAATCCATGACCATGAAGATAACGCTTGCTAAGACGGCGAAGCTGCTCATGTAGGGTATTATCAACATTGACTGAAGAAGGAAGAGTGCGAAGTAAAGTAATCTGACGTTGAATTTCAGATAATTCTAATGATGTACGGTTTTCTGCGAGGTAGAGACTAAGCATCCACAGTACGCACACCTGCGTTGCAAACGCTTTGGTCGAAGCGACCCCTTTTTCGATCCCTGCACGGGTAAGGATAGATGCGTCGGCAAGTCGAACCATAGAGGAATTATCGACGTTACAGATCACAAGCGTTTTGAGGTTATTGCGTTTTGCCATCTTGAGGCTCTCTAGAGTATCGGCTGTTTCACCGCTCTGAGAGATAACGACGAAAAGGGTATCTGGGGTGAGAAATGGTTCTCGATAACGAAATTCACTGGCAATTTCAACAGAGGTTTTAATTTTGGCATGACGCTCAAAGAGATAGCTCGCAACGAGTGCGGCATGATAGCTCGTACCACAGGCGCAAAATTTGATCTCATTGACCCCTTCAAATAAGCTTTCATTAAGCTCTTCGAAATAGACGCTATCATCGCGAAGTCGTCCAAGGAGTGTATCGGCGAGGACACGGCTTTGCTCATAAATCTCTTTTTCCATGAAAAAACGAAATCCCTCTTTTTGGGCAGAGAGTTTGTTCTCAGAGAGGGCAGTGAAGCGGAGAACGACAGGGGTGTTGTTCTCATCGAACAATGAAACCCCCTCTGTGGATGCATAGCCGTAGTGACCGTCTTCGAGATAAAGTACTTCGTGACATTTTCCGATCAATGCGGCATCGGAAGAACCAAACAGAGTTTCATTTTCGCGGTTACGCCCTATAATCATTGGTGAACCGTGTTTGGCAAAGAAAATATTTCCTTCAGCATCAGCATTGACAAGTAAGATAGCATAAGCTCCATGAAGTTGAGTCAGAGTCTGTTGAAATGCTTCAAATGGGGTCGAGGCATTTTTGAGTTGGTGTTCAAACAAATGAACAATGACTTCAGTATCCGTTTGGCTTAAAAACTGTACTCCCTGTTCAGTGAGCATGGATTTAAGCTCTTGGTAGTTTTCGATGATGCCGTTATGAACAACATATGAGTTTTTCCCTAGATGAGGATGAGCATTGAGTTCGGTCGGTTTACCATGTGTTGCCCATCGAGTATGTCCGATACCAACCGAGAAGCCAGTACTTTCATAGTTTTGAGCTTTTTCTTCCAAATTAATGAGTTTTCCGACCGCTTTAAAAAGAGAAAAATTACCGTTTTGCAGTACTGCAATACCCGCAGAATCATATCCTCGGTATTCGAGTTCGCGAAGCCCGTCTATTAATATTTGTTTAACAGGTTTGACACCAATGTATCCGACGATACCGCACATAATCACTCTCCTATTAGTTTTGCAATAATTTCTCGCGCATTATCGCACATTCTGTTTTGTTTTTCAATTAAGAAATGATCACGTGCCATGTTCTTATTGGTATGAATTTTTGCGGTAGCGATATTGATTTGGGATTCGTCAAAAAGTTGCACAAAATAGGCTAAAAGACCGCGTTGATTTTTGGTATGAAGATTCAGTTGGGCGTAATGGATTGAATGGTCACAATCAAGAGTTATTTCATCTTCTTTAATAATGGGTTTTTGTAAATCGAGTTTACGACTCATATCAAACGCCTCTTCAAGAATTATTTCGATTTGTTCCATGGTTCCTTCACGCGGGCGTTGCAAAAATTCGATTTTAAAATATTTGATCCCGTCAAAAAGGGTAAAAATATCCATTGAAGCAACATCGAGATAACTTAGTTTACCGAGTAAATATCCTAGGTTTAATGGAATTCGGCGGAAAATATGGATAATAAGACCCCCATCAATGTTAAGCTGATAGGTAAACTTTTGACAGTGGAATGCCTCTTTGGAAATATTGATAATTTCACTTGGAGCGTGTTTGAAGAAAAAGAGGTTTGATTCGATGGAGAGAACTTTTTTTTGTTCAATTTTACTTAATTCGCTGAATTGAGGGTCATTGGTAAGTCTTTTCTCTTTATTTTGTCGCTTGATGGCATCGGTAATTCGATCATTTTGAGATGCAATTTCAAGTGATGCTTCATAAAGTTCGTGAAGTAAATTGGCTCCAAATCCGGTATAAGTTCCAGGACCTACACCATTTACATCGGCATAAGTAAGGATATAGAGAAGTTTGAGGTTTTCAGGTGTCTTAATTTTAGACATGAATTGATAGAGAGTTTTTTCATGATAGAGATTTTCACGGTAGGCTACATGGGTCATCAAAACATGGTGTCTGACGAGTAAGGCGGCACGTTCATAGAGTGCTGAAGAGAGTTTAAGGTTTTTGATAAACGGAATAATCAATTTTGTCCCTACTTCACTGTGATCTTGTTTTCGCCCCTTGCCGGTATCGTGGAGTAAAATGACCGCTTTTAGAAGGGTTTTATCCGTAATACTGAGAGGTTTATAGAGTGATTCTACATGGGGATCTTTAATGTTTTCGAGAGCTTCAATGCATTTGATTGAGTGCAAATCAACAGGATACTGATGGTATCCGTCAAATTGTGGTAAATGAAGTACTTTTTTGAACGCACCGATGAGTTGGTGTAATATTCCAGCATCATAAAAAAGTTTAAGGATAACATAAAGATACTGGCGTTCAAAAAGTTTACGTATTAGTGTATACGTTTTAACTCGCAACGGATGTTTAATCTGTGTGTAAGTAAAATGAAATAGAACACTTGAATCAAAAATCCATTCTTGATCTTGGAGATTTACTAGCATCTCTAAGAGAAGATCGATAGAAGGAGGTGTATGATGGTACGAGGCGTATAGAACTCCCTCTACCGCATAAAAACCTTTAATCAGTCGTCCCTGTTTTAGTTGTGAAATATTGTTCGTATCGTATAAATAGATTCGCGCCATTTTTTTAACATAAATTTGGGTGAAATTATTAATTCGCCATTGTGCTTCAAGTAAGCGGGTAACCATTTTTTTTTCGTCACTAAATCCCAGCATTTGAGCAATACGCGGCATGTAATCTAAGACCAGTTGATCTTGTTGTTTACCCGTCAGTAGATGCAAAGCGCTTCGAAGACGAAATAGTAACTCTAGTGCGATTCGATACTCTCGATATTGTTCTTCACTAAAAAGGTCTTCGCTTAGCTCTTTCAGAGTATTTACTCCATAAAGAGTTTTAGCAATCCAATAAAGGAGTTGTGAATCACGCAGTCCTCCTACACTTTCTTTAATATTTGGTTGCATAGAAAAAGGAAATTTACGTCGTCTCGTATTTGCTTCTTCAATCTTTGCCATGATAAATGCTTTGGGATTATCGTGACGAATCAGTATCAGTTTATTTTGTGTGGCACTCCACGTAAACGGAGAACCGATAATCAGTCGAGATTCCATCATGGCGGTCTTGATAGTGATGTCTTCACGCGAAGCGGCAAGTAAATCGTTTACTTCGTGAACGCGGTGCCCCAGTTTTAAACCGGCATCCCATGCGAGATAGAGAAATTTTTCGATAATCGCAGAGGTATTGTACCCCTCATTTTTTTCATACACGATCATGAGGTCAATATCGCTGTGAACACAAAGCTGTTCGCGTCCATAGCTTCCCAATGCGATAAAGGTTATTGGAATAGAACTTCGCATTGGCAGGTAATTACCAAAAAGGCGTCTTAGGACGGTTTTGTACATTAGCGAAATAATGGAATCGAGTGTTTTGGTATGGATAACGAGAAAGTCTTTTCCCTGATTACGTTCAAAAATCTCAGGAAGAGAGTTTTTATAATCAGTTATATAAGATTTAAAGAGCTTGGAAATCTCAAAATCGCTGGCTTTTTTCTCGATGAGGTCTTCGATGTGTTCATTAATACTCATACAATCTACTTTTTATTTTAATTGTAGCGTAGAATCATTTTTTTTGAGAGAAGTGCTAGATTAAAAATCAGACAATGTTCATACTAAAGTGTTATTTTGGTGGGTAGTTTATTTCTTTTGCTATAATGCGCGTCAAAATAAGCAGTTAAAGATTTTAGTATGAATTTGATCGAAAAAGTAAAAAACAATGAGCGTTTGAGTTTCGACGAAGCAGTCGCATTGTACGATTTAGACCTCTTTACCCTCGGTGAACTTGCCGATGAGCGCCGCAGGGCACTCCACGGCAAACGTACCTATTTTAATATCAACCGCCATATCAACCCGACCAATATCTGTAAAGACGTCTGTAAATTCTGCGCCTACAGTGCCAGCCGTAAAAATCCCAACCCCTACACGATGAGCCATGAGGAGATTTTAGCGATCACCGATGAGATCGTTTCACGCGGGATTCGTGAGGTACATATCGTCTCCGCCCACAATCCTGACACCGGATTAGAGTGGTATTTGGAAGTGTTTAGCAAGATCAAAGTACGCCATCCGCAGCTCCATATCAAAGCTCTTACAGCGGCAGAAGTTCATTTTCTCGCCGAAGAGTACGGCAAAAGCTATGATGAGATAATTGATTTGATGATAGCCAACGGGGTTGATTCGATGCCTGGCGGTGGTGCGGAGATTTTCGATGAAAAAGTACGCGATTACATCTGTAAAGGGAAAGTTACTTCTGCGCAATGGCTCGAAATCCACCGTAAATGGCACGAACGTGGGATGAAATCGAATGTCACGATGCTTTTCGGACACGTCGAAGATCGTTCTCACCGTATCGATCATATGTTCCGAATCCGAGATTTACAAGATGCTACGGGGGGATTTAACTGTTTTATCCCTCTAGTCTATCAGACCGAGAACAACTATCTCAATGTCAAAGAGTCGATTACGGCGCATGAAATCCTCAAAACGATGGCGATTAGCCGCATCGTTTTGGATAATCTTCCGAATCTCAAAGCCTACTGGGTTACTTCAACGGTGAATTTAGCACTGGTTGCCCAAGAGTTCGGGGCGAACGATCTGGACGGTACGATAGAGCGCGAGTCGATCAACTCCGCCGCGGGAGCTAAAAGTGCTCACGGAGTAAATCTCGAAGAGTACGTTGCTCTGATAAAGAACAGCGGATTTGAACCTATCGAGCGCGATAGCTTGTATAATACAATCAAAGCATGGTAAGGAAAAACAATGATTTTAATGATTGATAACTATGATAGCTTTACCTATAACATTGTTCAGTATTGTTTGGAACTGGGGGCGGATCTAAAAATTATCCGCAATGATGAGCTGAGTGTTGAAGAGATCGAAGCACTCCACCCTGAGAAAATCATCATCTCTCCTGGGCCGGCGACTCCCGATGATGCAGGGGTGACACTCGATGTCATTCGCCACTTTGCCGATAAAGTTCCGATTCTAGGGATCTGTTTGGGGCATCAGAGTATCGCTCAGGCGTTTGGGGGGCATGTCGTTCGGGCAAATCGGATGATGCACGGCAAAACCTCCAAGATGGTACGTCAGGGAGAAACCCCGATTTTCAACAAACTTCCCGAAATGTTTACGGCGACTCGCTACCACTCGCTGATCGTCGAGCAGGAAAATCTCCCTGATGTTATTATTCCGACTGCCTATAGCGAAGATGACCATGAAATCATGGCACTAGAGATCAAAGATAAACCTATCTACGGTGTTCAATTCCACCCTGAATCGATTATGAGTGAATTCGGGCATGAGATAATCAATAATTTTCTTAAATTATGAGAGAAAAAGCCTTTTTATTTGCGTTATTAGGGATTAATTTTTTAGTCCTGGTTTTGCAGATAAAAGGGCTCTCCATCGGCTATCACGAAGCACAAATTCTATATGGTGATTTTTCCCCTTTACAATATTTAATTTCCTCTTCACTTCACCTATTTGGACAGAACGATTACGCACTCAGAATACCGATGATTCTGTTACATCTTCTTTCTGCTTTTATCCTCTATGGGATATCGAAGCATTATGTTACACGAGAAAATGACCGTTTATGGATTCTTTTAATCTACATTCTGCTTCCCGGTGTAACCAGTGCCGCATTGGTTGTCGATAATGCCGGATTGATAATCACCACACTTTTTCTTTTTGTTTATATGCATTTGAATTACGGACGCTATTCATTGGTACTACTTCCTCTGCTTATGATGATTGATTCTTCATTTTCATATTTATTTTTTGCACTTGCACTCTATGGAATACATAAAAAAGAGTATTTTTACAGCGTAGTAGGGACCATTTTTCTAGCAGCTTCATTACTCATTTTCGGTATCCATATCGGAGGATCACCTGAAAGCCGTTTTTTAGATCTATTAGGGGTCTATTCGGCTATCTTTTCACCGATTGTTTTCCTTTATCTTTTTTACGTTTTGTATCGTCGAATGATGGCAAAAGAGTGGGATCTAATTTGGATGATTTCGATGAGTGCATTTATTATTTCGCTATTGCTCTCATTTCGTCAAAAAGTGGAAGTACAAACATTTGCACCATTTTTACTGATCGCACTTCCTCTTGCTGCACAAACATTTTTACATACGTATCGAATCCGTATACGAGAGTTTCGAGGGCGTTATCGAATTTTATTTTACAGTGCATTTATTTTGCTTGTTACTAATACGCTTGTTGTTTTTTTTAATCATTACTTTTACCGTTTTTTGAGTGATCCAACACACCATTTTTCGTATCCGATGCATGTTGCCAAAGAATTAGCTACAGTTTTACATGAGAATCGTATTGAGTGTATTGACGCACAGGATAGAAAACTTCAATTACGACTCCGTTTTTATGGCATATCTGAATGTGAAGATTATAAGTTAGAAAAAAATGCAGAGCACTCAAAAATAAATGTAACAATAAGTTACATTGAGGTTCCTATTTACAATACATGTGTTACTAAAATAAACAAATGAGCATCTTCTTTGGTTTAAAGTTATTTAGAAATCATTCTAATTCCCTATAAATGATATAATTTCGTCCAAATAGATTTTTCGAAGGAGTTGCAATGGCTCAAAGAGCAATTCGTGAATACGATGGTAAAGCAATTTTCTCAAAACATTGGGAAAAATACTTCAGCGGTTTCCATTACGGTTTTAAATCAGTCTTGGTAACTAATGGTGATGAACTTCGTGCGAAAGCACAAGAGCATGGTTTTGAATGGTTGAAACAAGAAGCATTGGTTGCAAAACCGGACATGCTTTTTGGTAAGCGTGGTAAAAATGATTTAGTTTTGTTTCGTACCAATAAACCAGGTGATGTCACGCTTGAAGAAGCTGCAAAATGGATCGATGACAAAATTGCTTATGAAACAACGTTGCTTTCTGGTCAGCATGGAACATTAACCCATTTTATTGTTGAGCCGTTCACTCCGCATTCCCAAGACCAAGAATATTATATCTCTGCAACGACGGTTGGTGAAGACGATGTCCTTTATCTATCGGCTGAGGGTGGTATGGAAGTAGAAGAGGGATGGGAAGAGAAAGTTAATGAAGTCCATATCCCTATTACGATGGATGATGCATCTATTGCTCATTTGATCCGAGCTAATGTACCTGTTGGAATTCCTGTAGAAAATAAAGATCGTTTTATCGCTTTTGCTGAACAATTTTATAAATTCTATCGCGATTTGAATTTTGCCTACCTTGAAATCAATCCGATCGTTATGATCGGTAACGATATGCATATTCTTGACCTTGTTGCACGTCTTGATGACACAGCAGGCTTTATGATGGGTGAATCATGGTGCGGTGCTGAATTCCCGACGGCATTCGGTATGGAAGATCAATCTCCGGAAGAAAAAGCGATTGCAGAAGCAGACTCTAAATCAGGTGCTTCATTGAAGCTTACTATTCTTAATCCAATGGGACGAATCTGGACCATGGTTGCAGGTGGTGGAGCATCAGTTGTTTACGCTGATACGATTGCTGATCTCTCTGGAAACGTTGCTGACCTTGCGAACTACGGTGAGTATTCAGGTGGACCGACTACAGGTGAAACCAAGTTTTACGCTGATACGGTTTTGGATTTGATGACTCGTCATAAAGACCCTAAAGGTCGCGATAAAATTCTCATCATCGGTGGTGCTATTGCAAACTTTACCGACGTTGCAAAAACCTTTACCGGTATCATCCAATCCTTTGAAACCTATGCGGATCGTATGAAAGAGCATAATGCACGTATTTATGTACGTCGTGGTGGACCAAACTATGAAAAAGGTCTCAAAGATATTAAAGAAGCGGCAGACCGTTTGGGTCTCTACATCGAAGTTTACGGGCCAGAAACACACGTTACGGATATCGTGCGTATGGCTTTAGAGAAATAAGGAGAAAATAATGGGTGCTCTATTTACTAAAGATACACAAGCGATTTTCTGGAACAACAATGCAAGTGCTATCCAACGTATGTTGGATTACGATTATGTCATTAATCGTACTAAGCCATCAGTTGCGGCTATCGTTGCTCCTACATCAGGGAATAAATTCGAGAAATTTTTCTACGGACCTGATGAGGTTATGGTTCCGGTCTTCCGTAATACAACTGAAGCGGCAGCGGCATTTCCTAATGCAGATGTTTTATTGAACTTCGGTTCTTTCCGTACAGCATATGATGTAACAATGGAAGCAATCGGAATCAAAGGGCAGTTTAAAACTATCATGGTTACGGCTGAAGGTATCCCTGAGAGACTTGCACGTAAAATGAACCAAGCGGCTCGTGATGCAGGTGTGGTTGTTATCGGACCGGCAACGGTCGGCGGTATCGCACCAGGTGCATTTAAAATTGCAAACGTTGGTGGAACGATTGAAAATATCATTAACTCTAAATTGCACCGCGCCGGTTCATGCGGACTTGTAACTCGCTCAGGTGGTTTGTTCAATGAGCTTTCAAATATTATCAGTATCAATGCTGATGGTATTGCAGAGGGTGTTGCGATCGGTGGAGACCGTTTCGTAGGATCAGTATTCATCGATAACCTTCTTCGTATGGAGAGCAACCCTGAAGTTAAATACATGGTTCTTCTCGGCGAAGTCGGTGGAACGGAAGAATACAAAGTGATCGAAGCGGTAAAATCAGGCAAAATCAAAAAACCGATTATCGCATGGTGTATCGGTACAATCGCTAAACATTTCAGTTCTGGTGTTCAATTTGGTCATGCGGGTGCTTCGGCAAATGCAGATGCTGAAACGGCAGCGGCTAAAAATGAGGCAATGGCAGCAGCAGGTATCCATGTCCCTGCGAGCTTCAACGATCTTCCACACACTATCGCAGAAGTTTACGGGAAACTTCGCGCTGAGGGCACTATCGGTGAAATCGTTGAGCCAGAACTTCGCGCAGTTCCAAAAGTACGTCGTAAAAAAGAGTTCATTTGTACGATCTCTGATGATCGTGGTGATGAAGCGACCTACGCAGGTTATCCGATCAGCTCGGTGGCAACACCTGAGACAGGTTTCGGTATCGGTGATGTTATTTCACTTCTTTGGTTCAAAAAACGCTATCCGAAATGGGCAACCGATTATCTTGAGACGGTTATTAAAACCGTTGCCGATCATGGCCCTGCCGTATCGGGTGCGCACAATGCAAAAGTTACTGCTCGTGCGGGTAAAGATGTTATCAGTTCATTGGTAACTGGACTTTTGACGATCGGACCACGTTTTGGTGGAGCGATCGATGATGCGGCTCGTTATTTCAAATATGCAAACGACCGTGGAATGTCTCCTGCGGAATTCATAGACTATATGAAAAAAGAGGGTAAAACCATCTCCGGTATCGGTCACCGTATCAAATCAGTACGTAATCCTGATCTTCGTGTATCAGGATTGAAAAAATATGCGGCAGAGCATTTCCCTGCAACGCCATTGCTTGATTTTGCTTTGGAAGTTGAAAAATTGACTACATCGAAAAAAGATAACCTTATTTTGAATGTTGACGGTACTATCGGTATCTTGATGGTTGATATGTGGCGTGCACTTGGATATTCTGAAGACGAAATTGACGGATTCATCGAAGCGGGTGCATTGAATGCATTCTTCGTTGTCGGTCGCTCGATCGGATTTATCGGACATATTTTGGATGAAAAACGTCTTGGTATGCCGATGTATCGTCATCCGACAGACGATATCCTCTACAACGTCGAACTCGCAGACGAGATTTAATTTCCTCGTCATTCCCGACTTGATCGGGAATCCATTTCTCATATCTTTTTACACCTCTTTTTCTTCATACTTTTGTTATAATCGTTTTTTAATGAATCCTGTTTTCTAAGGTCACTATAATGAAACGTTTTGCTTTTACGATGCTTGAATTGGTCTTTGTTATTATTATCATCGGTATTTTAGCGGTACTTGCTATGCCGAGCTTTAACTCAAATCTATTGCAGCGAGCAGCAGAACAAGTAGCTGGACATATTCGGTATACACAACATTTAGCGATGGTCAATGATAAGTTTGATCCGGTTGATCAACTATGGTTCCGGGAGAACTGGCAATTTGAGTTCAAAAAGGTCAACACCCCTTTAAGTCTTTATTATGAAATTTATAGTGATATTGATCATAATGGTAATTCAGATACAATAAATCCAGAAGAAACAGCGAGAGACCCTTTGACAAATGAATATTTAGACGGTAGTAATGATATAACTGATTTAACAAAAAAATTTGGAATAATAAACATCTCTATGTCAAATTCGTGTCATGTCAATACCAGTGCAGCTATAGGAGAATTATCATTTGATTCACTAGGTCGTCCTTACTACTATATAACAAGTGCAAATCCTCCTGCAAATAATATGTTTCAATTCTTAGTTGTACAAGATTGTACTATTTCATTGCAACATCAAACTGAGGGGAATGCGACCATTACCGTTCGTCCTGAAACTGGTTATGTATCGGTTACCTACAATTAAAAAGTGATTCTTGTCACTTTTGTAAAATTTCTTCCCAAAACCTCTTGACATCTTTGTTGTTTTCCCCTATAATTCCCGTCCACAAACACTGGGAAGCTTGAAAAAGCGACTTAGATTTGAGTTTGAGATCATTGAAAACTAAGCAGGTTAGCGGATCGGGACGATGTCTTCGAGACGTTGACTATG
>NZ_JBAQPS010000339.1:0-6112 GCF_049305995.1 Sulfuricurvum sp. | reverse complement strand
GAGCTCATCTTTAAATCTATCCGATTTTTCAATAATTAAAGTCTCGATACTAGACTCGCTCTTATTTCGTCTAAACCATCCATAAACGGCGTGGTTTTCATTTTTCCGCTTCTATACTCTTCCACTCTTTTGTTGATCTCATCATCAAGTGAGTTTTTAATCTCGATAGCATCATCCGGTAGCGTTTTTAAAAACTTTTCAAACTCCGGCATATACTGATCTTTTATACTTATTCTCATAGTCATTTGGTACTCCAAAATGGATATTTTTTATTATATCACGAACAAGCTATAAAGATTTTTTTACTCGGTTTGATTCCTCAAATAACTCTTTATTTTAATTTGGAAAACTTTATTGCAAGCTCATATGGAAGAGTTTTGTTTTCAACCACTTCAATCATATGAATATAATATTACCACAAGCAACACTCCCGACTGTCTGTCTTGTAGAAGCAATTGAAGTTGTAATTTTTGTTATATCATTAGTTAAAAAGACTTGAGTTTTATTATTTTCCAACATCTTTATTATATTTTCACTTGGATGTCCATGCAGATTATCATGGCTAATAATTGCATATTTAGGATTGATTACTTTAATAATTTTTTGATCTAAATTCTCTTTGCTTCCATGATGTTATCCTCTTCATACCATTTTTCATTGGCATAAAAGTCTTCCAAAAAATCACGATCATTGTGGAAATATTGGATGTCATCGTACTGATTTTGTTCTACAAATTGTTTCAAATCGATAAAAGATTTCGTTGCAATCATATCTCTGATCTTGGTTGATATTTTGATAATACTGCTCTCATTGGCTTGACGAACGATCTCCTGGAGTTCAAACTGATATTTCAGCTGATAGATTTGATTATTTTCTCCGCTGATGGGTAATAGCTGATTGGGATCCCCTACAAATAGAACACACCCTATCTTATTGGCTTCTATCTTCTCTAAAAGATAATCATAGAGCTCATTTCCGATCATGGAGCTTTCATCGACAATCAGCACTGCTGTGGCTTGGTCTTGTTTGACTGTTTTATCGATTACAAACTTCTCAGCCCCCGTTTCATAATCTTTAAACGCCTTGATGCCTAAAAAAGAGTGGATAGTTTTGCAACTAGCCACAATGCCATTGTTTATCAAAGTACTCGCAATCACACTGACTGCTTTATGTGTCGGGGCAGTAATCATGAAATTGATGTTTGAAGTTTTTAGAAATTTAACGATTTGTGTCGTGAGATAGGTTTTACCCGTACCGGCAACACCTTGCAATGAGACGATATAATCACCAAGATCCGGTGAAGTCAATACTTTATCCTCTAAAATTGTGGTGATCTTAGAGCAGATACCTTTGAAGATCTCTGATTGGTGTCCAGTAAGAGTATTGTGTGTTAAAGTTTCCATGGTGTAAGTTTATAAAATATAATGGACGTATTTTGTCTATTTAAAAATATTTCATAAACGGATCAACGAGATAGTACCTATCCTCAAGTTTTCATTTGAATTAAGATTTGTCCCAGCGAATCGGAGGATATGGATTTTCACTAACTTCTTTTATAGTTTAGGCTATTATACCTTTTACTATAATAGCTGTTAATATAATACCCATCAATCAAGCAAATCGCCTAAAGTAATATCACTGGATATATTTAGAGCATTAAAATGGCTATTTTTCTTTGTTCCATACGTTGTCAGCATCACAAGTTTCAAATCATATCTCGTTTTTTGTTTTATGCCATGCTCTTTAAATTTTGCCACCTTATGCCGTAGATTATCAGCATATTCTTTTGTTATTGTAAATTCATCATTGTAGTATTTGCACTCCACTATGTCATAGATATTGTTTTCATACTCTATCACCATATCGATTTGTGCACCCCTGTCATCTTCTATTTGCGGGTTTGCACTATATTGCCAATAGGTGATATTTTTATACAGTGCCGACAAGCCTCGCTTTTGCAGATAAAGTTCTATATTTATCATCATCACCGCTTCGTAAACAAACCCACACCAAATGCTATAACTAGGGGTTGAGACGATATGTGTAAAATGGTTTTTCATAGAAACGATTTCATTTTTACTTAAATCTTTTACCCATTTGTAGTGAAACAGACAAAACGGGTCTGCTATGATATATTTTGTCTCTCGTGTTTTATTATGGAGTTTACCCAGTGGCTTTATAAAACCTGTATCGATAAGCTCTTGTGTAGCATTTCTAAGTCTTTTGTTTGTTGGGTCGGTTTGCTCTTTGTCTATGATCGTCCCAAGCTGGGCAATGGTAAATCCAGATTGTTTTGAGCATAAAATATCAACGATTTGTCTATGAAATGTATGTTTATCATAAAAGAGTGATTTAAAAATAGCATCATATTCATCAAAAAGTGGCGCGGAGATAGTAAAAAAGAGATTATCAATATTTTGAGATACTGACAAGGATGAGTCCAAAAAGCTAAGATACTTCGCAACTCCGCCAAGTATCATATAAATATCCGTTACACTTTTGTTATCGATATCAAACTTTTTTTCTTTTATCAGATATTCTTTGGTCTCTTTGAGTGTAAAAGGGAGCATTGGTATCTCTAAATCAACTCTTTGATACAGTGGCCCTTTGGTGTCTTTGAGAATTTTATTTTTGATCCAAGAAGCATTTGAGCCACATAGTATCGTGATGATATTCTCTCTTTTTTGGCAATAAGTATTATAAAAATGTCCAAAAGCACTTAAAAATCCAGCTTTGTTGTGCTTGTCTATCCAAGCAACTTCATCGATGAAGATGACTACTTTGCCTTTATGGTTTTTTTGTTCACACGCATCTTCAATGGTTCTTTTTAAAAATATAAAAGCTTCAGTCCAAGTAGTTATAGCTTTTGTAGGTTCGGTTTTAAACCAATCATAGATCGCTTCTATGAAATTGAGCCGTTGAGTATCAGCATCTTGATCATCACTTCCAGTATATTCAAAAAAGATACAATCATCACGATTGACTTTAAACATAGTGTTAATAAGATAGGTTTTACCGATTCTTCTTCTGCCATGTACCACTACAAGCTTACTCTCATTGGTATCACAAAGTTTATTTAGAAGGGCTATCTCTTTTTGTCTTCCTATCAATATCTATCCTTTTAAACTAGTTATTGAATATATTATATACTAAAAAAGGAATAAGTATATAAAAACAAGAGATATTTTAGTTTTAGTGTGTAACATCAGATCGTAAACAGAGAATTTTTTAATGGTTTATGAATCCCATCGATTTTTCCCCTTCAAAACTGCCGGAACGCTCTTTTTGAATCTCGCCGATAAAATCATCGAGTTTGAACGTCCCCTCTTTACGTGCCGCAACCTGATACGCCGTATTTTTAACGATCAGATTAATCTGCCCCCCGGTAAGAGGGTAGGATGAGAGTTTTTCAACATCAAATCCGTTTTCATACGGTGCATTTTTCGGAAGCATCATTTTCCACAAGGTAACACGCTGTTTTTGATCCGGTTTTTTGAACTCGATTTTGTAGTTAAAACGGCGTGAAAATGCCTGATCGATGTTTTCGAGGAGGTTGGTCGTTGCGATCAAAATCCCCTGAAATTTCTCGATCTGCTCTAAAAAGATATTTTGCATCTGATTGTGCATCTGATCGGCGGATGTCCCTGCACCTTGCGATCTTGATGAGAGAAACTGATCGGCTTCGTTCAGAAGTAAAATCGGCTCTGTTTTCGTCTGCTTCGTAAGATCGGCATAGGTATCGAAGATTTTACGAACATTTTTTTCCGATTCACCGACATACATAGAGAGGATTTTAGAGCAGTCAAAACTCAAAACCTGTCGCTTTAGAGAGCGAGAGAGTGAGTGAGCGGTGAGGGTTTTGCCCGTACCCGGAGGGCCGTAAAAAATAATCCGTGCATCGATCCCTGCCTTTTTGTCTTTGACTCCCCATTCATGAAGCCGTGCAATCACTTCTCGATCGAGCTGACGCATAAGATTTTGAAGGGTTTGTTCTGTCGAAGGGTTCAAAACGACATTTTCAAGAGAGGTAGTCGGTTCAATCAACTCGAAAATCTCCTGCTCTTTGATCAGCATATCGAGTTTGAGTTTGCGTACTTTTTTCTTTTTCTGTGGGTGCATGATCGATTGAAGCACCTCATCGACGATATAAAAGGCTCGACTGATACCGCCGAACGGGTTGAGCATCTCCTCATAATCAATCACTTCATCGCTGATAAGGCGAGCACCGTCTTCGAGAAGGGCACGGTTTTTGATCCGCTCGTAATCATCAAAACTGATCAAATCGATGAGAGTATTCATCTCTCGTAAGTTCCCCTCGGTCGCACTGTATTCTTCTTTTAATAGGGCGAGAAAAATAACCTGCTCTTTGGGTTCCAGTTTCTTTTGTTTGAAAAAGCGATCGAGTACAACGTCGAGTGAGGTTTGGGCAATCCGCTCATCAATCCGTTTTTCGAGGAGATCAAGTTTGTTTTGAATACGGTTGATCCCCAATGAATGCTCGTTTCCGTTATGACGAATAATCGACATTTTTTGGTACAGCTCGATGCGGAAAAACTGATCTTGGAGATATTCCAAATGATCGGCATAGGGTTTAATATCAGGGAGTGTCATCTCTAACGATCCCTCTTCGAGAAGCTTCATAAAAATCGAGGTGAGCGCAACGGGGGTGTTATAAAGTTCGAGGTGAGAGAGTTCACTGATTTTGAGCGGAGTAAACGAGTGATGGGTCATCCATCCCAGTTCCAAAAGGGTTTTAACCTCTCCGAAATGTTCCAAATAGGTATAATCATCGGCACCGTAAAGCTCTTGGAGTAACTCTGCTACGATTACATCTTCTTGAGATTGTAAAAACTTTCTAGTGAGAAGCTGCAATATTTTTGCCTCTTCCACCGTACATTTAAGCTGCGAAAAAATATGGGTTTTTTCGATGGTTTTGTTTTCTAAAAAATCGACTAGAAATTTCAATGGATTCCTTGTTTGAGAACGCGTTTCAGTACTTTACCCGTAGCTGTCTTAGGAAGAGATTCTACCACGGTTATGGTTTTAGGGATTTTAAATGCCGCCAAATGTTCTTTGAGTTGCGATTTGATAAAGGTTTGAGTCGTATCTTCATACCCCTCTTCCAACTCCACAAAAGCGATTGGGACTTCACCGCTGTGAGGATCATTCACTCCGAGCACAGCCGCGAGTTTAATCTGTGGCAACAGCATCATCTGCTCTTCGATCTGTCGCGGATAGATGTTGATCCCTTTCGAAATTATTAGATCTTTAATCCGATCAACGATGTAAACATACCCTTCTTCATCGACTTTGGCGATATCTCCGGTGCGAAGCCACCCGTTTTGGATCGTCTCTTCCGTTGCGCTCGGGTTATTCAGATACCCCTGCATCACACAATCGCCTCGAATAATCAATTCACCCGATTCACCTACGGGAAGTTCTACCATCTCATCGTTTACGATTTTTACCTCATATCCATACAGCGGTAACCCTACCGAAAGGGTTTTTTGTTTCTCAACCGGATTGATAATCACGGCTGGGGAGCATTCGCTTAGCCCATATCCCTCCAACATTATGGCACGTTTAAAAGTGGATCGGAATCGGTTCAAAGTATCTTCGTTCAGTGCCGACCCACCGGAGATAAAACATCGGATAGAATTGAACCACAGAAAATACCACGGCAGTTTTGCACGGATAAGAGCATTATAGATATCAGGAACCCCCATAAATACCGTGACCCGTTTGAGAAGGGTTTGTTTGATGATATTGCTAAAAGGCAAAATCGAGGGGATAATGACAAACGATGCTCGGATGAAAAAAGGGAGTATCACCATAATCGAAAAGGTAAACGAGTGAAACATCGGCAAATAGACGATGAAACGATCACGTGAACTCAAATCAAACCGCTCACGTGCTCCGACGAGATTGGAAAAAAGGTTTCGGTTGCTGATCATCGCCCCCTTAGGGTGCCCCGTCGTACCTGATGTGTAAAAAATAACTGCCGTATCATCCAACTGTGAGGGAGATGGACTGTGCGTGTGCAAGTGATCGCTTAGTATCTCATCCAATACTAAATGTTGTGAATCCTCTTTTGGTGCTTTATCGATCCAGA
>NZ_JBAQPS010000338.1:0-5631 GCF_049305995.1 Sulfuricurvum sp. | reverse complement strand
AGTGAGAGGAGTTTATAAAATAACACAACGTGGTTTGCAAGTGATTTCAGAAAATCCATCTGAAATAAATATTAGCTATTTGAAAAAATTTGATGAGATTGTGAAATTTTTGAATTTAGATAAAAGTAGTCCATCTGTACAACAACCAAAAAATGCACAAGCAACATTCGAATTTGAAACACCGGAAGAGACTTTAGATAAATTGCATTCAAAACTAAATAATAGTTTAGCATCAGAACTATTGGAAACTATAAAAACATGCTCTCCATCATTTTTTGAGCATTTGGTAGTGGATTTATTGTCTACTATGGGGTATGGACGATCTATTGGAGAAAGTAAAGTTGTTGGTAAAAGTGGTGATGGTGGTATTGATGGAATCATAAATGAGGACAAGTTAGGACTTGAATCAGTGTATATACAGGCAAAAAGATGGCAAGGCACTGTCGGTGATATTGAAATCAGAAATTTTATAGGTTCATTGCAATTAAAAGGTGCGCGCAAAGGAGTTTTTATTACTACATCCGACTTTACTACACAAGCAAAAAATAGTGCAGCCATGATTACGGGAATAAAAATTGTCCTTATTGATGGACTGACTTTAGCTGATTTAATGATTGAATATAATGTAGGTGTCTCTGTAAAAACAGTGTATGAAATTAAGAGAATTGATAGTGATTATTTCGAAGAATAAGAATATGCCTGAAAGGGGGCAAACCCCCCATGCAAAATTTTTTAGACGTGTACAGGCTTAAAGAGTGATTTCATCAATGGAAACTGCATAATTTTTTCAGGGTTGGTTTCCCCATTGATATTGATCACTTTGAGACGTCCATAACCGTTGTTATAATCATTGGCAAGGTCATAAACGATCCCAACGATCGTGAGTTTACCGCTTTCGACTTCGGACTTAAACTCTTTTTGTGCGTACATGATTTGCTGATGGACGTTGCTTTGGACAGCCGCGAGCCATTTAGCCTCTTCGGTACCCATCAGAGAAGTTTTACGAATTGCCAAAGAGATAGAGTCGAGTTCTTTGATAATATTGGATTCAATGCCTGAATAATCGCTCATTGCCGCTTTGACTGCACCGCAACGTGAGTGTCCTACCACAAGAAGCAAGGGTGTGTTGAGATGACGAATACCGTATTCGACACTTCCCATATTGGAACTAAACTGATTTCCGATATTGCGAATGATAAAGAGATCGTTTTCAGCGGAGGCATCGAGGACATCACTTTGAAAACGGGAATCGGAACATCCGATGACGGTGGCTCTCGGGTGTTGAGAATCTTTGAAGTGTTGGAAAAAAGAAGAGCCTTTTTTATTGACGTAATAATCGTTTTGAGAGATCACTTCGGCAAATATTTTCTTTGCCATCTCTTGAAGTTCACCGGTTGCAGGGGCCGCGTGGTGTGCATCGGAAGCCAAGAGGGTATTGGGAGCTAAAACAGCACCTCCGGAGGCGAGGGCAAAGAATTTAAGAAACGTCCGTTTATTCATAGGTGAATCCTCATTTTTAATGGAACAGTGTACCATAAAATTAAAAAGTGAGCGAACTATTGACCTCTAGGCTCTCTTCGTGAATTTCAGAAGGCTCGGATGGCTCATTCGCCGATGGAGTATCCGGAGTGCTCTCATTGAAAAGCTCACTGATACTCTCATTACTCTCAGAAATCACCCTCTCCTCTTGTTTTGGCGGAGCCATGACCTCTTTAAAATCAGGTATGACAATCCCTCTGCGCTTCATGATTTTATAGATGATACGAGCACGGTTTTTGACGTATTTTTGGGTTCCGATCGGATTGTATTTGATCGGATTAGGAAGAACCGCCGCCAAACGCGCTGCTTCACGTCCGGTTAGATTTTTCGCACTTTTATGATAGTAGTGACGAGCTGCCGCTTCGATTCCGAATATCCCGTCCCCCCATTCGGCAACATTGAGATAAATTTCTAAAATACGGCGTTTGGAGAGAGTACTTTCAATACGCCAAGTAATGATCGCCTCTTTGACTTTGCGTACCGGATTTTTGCTTGGAGAGAGATAGAGGTTTTTAGAGAGCTGTTGGCTGATGGTACTGCCTCCCGCAACAACCCCTTTTTTTAGACTTCGCTCGATCGCATTTTCCATCCCTTTGACATCGAAGCCGTCATGATTCCAAAAACCGTCATCTTCAGCAATCAGAACCGCTTTGACGATATTCGGAGATATTTTTGCCATCGGCACCCATTTGTGGCTGATCTCTTGATTACGGTTTTGTTCCGCCCATTCTTCTTGACGGTATTCCATAAAAGCGGTAGGAACTGGGTTTAATTCTTTGAGTTCCGAGATATCCGGATGAAGAAAAAAACGTCCGATATCGATGATTCCCCCAATGATGAGGGCTAAAAAAATGATTTTAAAGGTACGCACTATGAATCCATATTGAGTTTAGGCAAATGCCATTGTTTTGTGACAGCGAGTAGGCGTAAAAAGATGGCAAATGCCGCAACCCCTGCGACTCCCCATGTGTTGATCATATCCATTTGAGCTAACAGTAAAAGCAAAATTGAGACGATAATAGCTATGGAACCGTAAAAATCGCTGATGAGAACGGAGGGAACTTGATTTATCATGGTGTCACGCAATACTCCTCCACCGACAGCGGTGAGGAAGCTGAGGATCATTACGCCGAAAAAGTTAAATTCCACTTCGATCGCGAGTAAGGCTCCGGTGATACTAAACGCTACGAGACCGATCGTATCGGAGATGACAAAGAGCCATTGGCGTTCGAGTTGTTCACGTCGGTAGAGGCGAAAAGCAAAGGCAAAGAGGATCGTAGCAATGACGGTGATAGCAGGGTAGTATTCGTTAAAAGCAAACGGAGTACGCCCCAGTAAAACATCACGGACGACACCTCCGCCCAAAGCGGTGAGGGATGCGGAGATGATAAGCCCCAATAAATCGAGATTATTCCGCACTCCGACGAGAAAGCCGCTCAGGGCAAAAGCAAAAATACCGAGAATATCGGCGGCGATGACGAGATCAAACATTGGGTACGCGATAGTTTTCTTTGAAACTTACATAGCGCTTTGCCGAAGCATAGAGTTCGGCTACCTCTTCATCGGTCAGCTCACGCACCACTTTTGCAGGGCTTCCCATGATGAGCGAGCGGGGAGGAAAAATTTTATTTTTGGTGACCAATGCTCCGGCTCCCACAATCGACTCTTTGCCGATTACTGCACCATCGAGGATAGTGGCAGACATACCGATGAGACACGCATCTTCGATGGTACATCCATGCAGCATAACACGATGTCCTACCGTAACGTCGTTACCAATGATGGTAGGATAGCCATCAGACATATCGTCGCGTTTATGATGGGTGATATGAACCATGCTCAAATCTTGAATGCTGGTGCGATCTCCGATTTTGATGAAGTGAACATCGCCGCGCACGACACTTCCAAACCAAATGCTCACATCTTCCCCAAGTTCTACCCGTCCGATAACATCGGCAGATGGAGCGATCCATGTTCGCTCACCGATGGTGGGAGTATAGTGTAAGTAATTATAGATCATTAGCTCTCTTTAAATAACCGATTCGTTAATTGTTGCACGTAATTCGGTGTTTGTTTTTTGACCGAATTATACACTTTGTTGGTTTCGGTTTCAACAATGGCATGTGAGTTAATTATCGCAGAACCCATAGGTATAACTTTAGTGTAGGTTCCATTGTTTTGGAGTTCATAGGCTAAATCGTTATCTGATATCTGTAATTGTAAAATTTGGAGAAGTTTTGCGGAGGCATCTTCGCCTGAGATAGGAGTTAGTAGCTCAATACGGCGTAAAAGATTTCTTGGCATCCAGTCGGCACTGGCAATATAAGTTTGTGGAGATGAATGTTTAAAATAAAAAATTCGGGCGTGTTCGAGATATTTACCAATGATAGAGGTGACACGAATATTTTCACTGACACCTTCCACTCCCGGACGTAAACAGCAAACACCTCGGATAATGAGTTCAATTTTTACCCCGGCTTGCGATGCTTTGTAGAGGGCACGAATAATATCTTCATCTACCAAAGCATTCATTTTGGCAATGATCATCCCATTATTTTCCATACGTGTCTCATTATGGATGAGTGAGAGAAGTTTCGGTTTGATTTGAGTTGGTGCCATATAAAGCTCACTCAATTTCCCTTTTTTACTAAAACCGGTTAAAAAATGGAAAAACCGAGTCATATCATAGGTAATTTCATCATTGCTCGTCATATAGCTGATATCGGTATAGATTGTTGCGGTGGATGGGTTATAGTTTCCGGTACCGATATGGGCATATTGTTTGAGTTTTCCATTGACTCGACGAGTCACGAGTGCCGCTTTTGCATGAACTTTGAGACCGCTAATTCCATAAATCACATGTGCGCCGGCATTTTCCAGTGCTTTTGCCCAGATAAGATTATTTTCTTCATCAAAACGGGCTTTGAGTTCTACCATGACGGTGACTTGTTTACCTGATTCAGCTGCAGCGATGAGGGATTGAACGATGAGCGATTTGGACCCGGAGCGATAGAGTGTCATTCGAATTGAGACGACATCGGGATCTTTTGCCGCCGTTTGGATCAGACGAACTACCGGTTCAAAACTTTCAAACGGATGAAATAAAATTAAGTCTTGTTTATCGAGAATACCGTATAAACTCTCATCCGAATCAAGTGGAGGGAGATTACGAGGTTTAAAATTTGGGCTCGTGAGGTGAGCAAAATTTTTGTTTCCCACCACTTGCCAAAGAGCACCAAGATTGAGATAAGTGGTGAAACGGTAGATATCATCTTTAAAAACATTAGCATGGCGGTTAAAGAAGTTAAGGAGATCATCATCCGCATGGTTACTCAGCTCTAGACGTACAATTTCCCCTTTTTTACGGAGTTTTAGCCCCTCTTCGAGGATCTCCATGAAATCATCCGCTTCTTCTTCTTCGATCGCGATATCGGCATTACGGGTAATACGAAACGCGGAGAATTTAATTAGTTCATATCCTGGGAAAAGATCGCCGATATGTTCGGCAACGATGCTTCCAATCGGGATATAAATACGGTTGTCAATATCGACAAATCGGGGAAGAACACGGGGTATTCGGATAATACCGTATCGTTCTATATTATTATCGTCTTTATCGCGAAGTTTGACGATTTGCCCAAAACTGAGATTATTAAGATGAGGGAATGGATGTGTCGCATCGACAGCAATTGGAACAACAACGGGATAAATATTTTCATGAAAATAGCGATCAAGGATTTTGTGCTGATCAGGAGTTGTTTCTTGATAGGATTTAAAAAACATTCCTTCTTTTTCGAGATGGTGCATAATGTCGAGTAAACAGTGCTCCACCACTTTTTGCTCGTCGTGCAAGTATGCACGAATTTCACGTAGTTGATGAAGCGGAGTAAAACGATCTCCACCGGATACATTGACACCCGCGCTAAAAAGTTTTTTGAGCCCTGCGATACGGATCATATAAAATTCATCGAGATTGGTCCCGTAGATGGCTAAAAATTTGAGTCTTTCCAAAAGAGGGAGCGATTCATTGAGTGCTTGTTTTAAAACACGAGTGTTAAATTGGAGCCATGATAGCTCGCGGTTGATATAAAG
>NZ_JBAQPS010000337.1:0-3815 GCF_049305995.1 Sulfuricurvum sp. | reverse complement strand
ATCAGATCAACAAAGCGTATGCGATTATTTTTGTAGCTTCCATCTATGTCGTCATCTCAACCATTATTCTCAGTGAAGTGGAACGATTGCCATTTATGAGAATTTTGTTTGAAGCCACATCGGCATTTGGTACCGTTGGAGTATCTACAGGTAACGGTGGAGTACTGAGCTACAGTGCCCTTTTCAGCGATTGGGGAAAACTGAATATTATTGTATTGATGCTGATGGGACGTGTAGGTGTATTCGCCTTTACGATCGTTATCATCGGAAAAGCGCTAGAAAGCCGCATCAAATACGCAGAAGGAAAGGTAATTATTTAAATGGATACATTTGCAGTCGTTGGTTTGGGAAAATTTGGGTTTCATGTTGCCAAAGGTTTGGCACAGCAAGGGTTAAGTGTTATTGCGGTTGATTTAAGTGAAGAACATGTCCGTGATATCAATGAATTTGTTCAAGATGCTATTGTTCTCGACTCAACCGATATACGTGCTTTACGCGAAGCGGGAATCGGCAATGTTGATATCGCCGTAGTCAGTATCGGCGAAAATATTGAAGCGAGTATCCTCACGGTCATGGCACTCAAAGAGTTAGGGGTTGAAACCGTTATTGCCAAAGCTATAACACAAGTTCACGGGCAAATTCTCTCTAAGCTAGGAGCTGCCAAGGTAATCTATCCTGAGATGGAATCAGCAAAAAAAATTGTGAAAAAAATGGTTCAAAATATGCATTATGAGACTATCGATCTCTCTATCACAATGAAAATTGCCAAACTAACCGTTCCCTCCTTCTGGATTGGTATTTCCATCCTTTCACCTATCTTTGAAAGTGATTATGAAGTCAAACCTATCGCATATAAACATCAGGGAATGTGGTATACCTCTTTCGAAAAAAATGATATTCTCGAAAAAGGGGATATCGTCGTGGTATTAGGGAATAGTGCCCATATCGAAGCACTCAGTAAAAAGATTTAGATAACCGATTGCTTCATACATCGTATTCTGCCCCTAACTCCGAACGAGTCATTCGCAAGCGTTCGGCAAGAACAGTTGCAAGACTTTGCATAAAATGAAATGCTGCTTTTTTATGATGAACTGAAAAAATATCAAACGCTTCACGTGAGATGCAATAAAGATCTATATCTGTTGAAGCTACTGCATCCGTATAATGCGGTTTACCTTCTAAAAATGAAAATTCTCCAAAAAAATTGTTTTGTCCTAGAGTACTTAGATGAACCGGATTGCGCCCTTCACAAGGGAGCATAACCCTCACTAATCCTCGACGGATAAGAAAGATTTCTCCCTGACCTTCCCCCTCAAGATATATTGTTTCCCCTTTTGTATACGATCGGCTTTCAACCAAACTTTCGATTTCCGCAACCGTTTCAACTTTTCTTCCTTTAAAAAGATCAAAATCATAGAGCGAAAGAAGTACTTCTCGATAAGACTGTACACGTTCCTTTTGAATGATCATATCTTCTGCCCATTCGATTGCATCATCAAGATCATCAAAGATTTTAATCGGACTCAAATGTTTAAGCAATCCGACATGATTGAAATAATCTTCCATATCATCACCGGTAGGAAGCTTATGTGGTAATCGGCACAATAAAAGATAACCATTGCGCTCATGCAATATATCTTTGATTTGCAGTAAAATATGTGCGGCTGTCAAATCAACGGTTTGAATCCGTTTCATATCCATAATAATGTATTTTTTAAACTGTAAATCATTTTTCAGCATACTATAAAGCTGATTTGCCGTACCAAAAAAGAGGCTTCCGTGTAACTCATAAACAGAAAACTCACCCCCTTTCTTGCGTAAAATAGTATTCTCTTCTTTACTTCGAACCAATTTACTATGTGCATCAACCCCATCCGTATGTCGATACACTACGGATACTCCGATTTGCTGTGCAATGTAAAGGATAATAGCCAAAACAAACCCTATCCCGGCAGCAGCGATCAATCCCACAGAAAGAGCTGTGATAACAACCGAAAGAATAATCAAAAAATCAAATACCGTTTTTCGTGTTTGCAGTAATTTAATGCTGTGTTTATCAATCATACGCAATCCGATAACAATAAGAATACCGGCTAATGCAGCAATCGGAATCCATGAAATCAACGTTCCAAGAATCACAAATGCTAAAATAGCCATACCTCCCTCAATAATTCCGGAAAGCCGACTTTCAGCACCACTACTAATATTAACCATTGTTGCGCCCATCGTTCCTGATCCCGGCATTCCCCCGAGCAATGCCGATGCTATATTCGCAGAACCTTGCGCTATAAGTTCTTGATTAGAATCATGAAAGGAGTGGGTCACTGAATCCAAAATAAGACATGTTTTCAGGGTATCAATCGAAAGCAATGCGGCTAAAGTTAAAGCTGGAAATAAAAGTAAAGTTATATCATCCCAAGAAAAAGAGTACATAAGGGTAAAACGATCAAAAAACAAGCTAGGAAAATCAATCCCGCCACTCCCTCCTAATTCACCAATCACCATTAAATTATTAGGCTGATATAACGCTGAATTCATAAAAGCTAATAAAAAATAGGTTGCTATTCCCATCGCAAGTGCAATAATGACCGTAGGAATAATCCTAAACATTTTATCCGTAAATAGCATAACAAAAATTGTTATGCTCCCAATAACAATACTTTCCCATTGCCATTGTGCTAATAATCCAAACACTTCCCAAAAAGGTGTCTCTTGCGGTAATCCAAGAAATTTTGGTGTCTGTGAAGCAATAATATACAAGCCTACACCACTCAAATACCCGCTTACAACGGGAAACGGCATATATTTGATCAACCGTCCTAATCCGATAGAGCCGAAGATAATCTGAAAGATCCCTGCCATAAAAGCAACAACACCCAACATGACAAATACTTTATCCGGAGCAATAGCATTGTTAATGTATTCCAAAGCAAACGCCGATAATACAGCTGCAGCAGGGGCACTCGGCGCCGATATTAAACGATTGGTTCCACCGAAAAGTGATGCAACAATACCGATAACTGTCACACCTAAAATACCGGCAATAGCACCATACGCACCGTAATGTCCACCGATTAATGCATAAATACTAACCCCAAATGCAAGAGCTGTCGGCAAAGCAACCAGCATTGCAGCCGTTCCTCCCCAAAAATCATTAATAACACTATTTAATTTATGCATCCAAGACTATTCCTTGACCCGCACTAAGGATCTTTATTTTAAAGAACCCTATTTTTGGAGTTTACTTAAAGCATCCAAAATATTATTTTGTTTCTCTTGATCCAAAGGTGTATCATTAGATACAAACATATAAAGTTCGACACGTCTATTTTTGGCTCGATTAGCTTCAGTCGTATTGAGTGCAATCGGTTTAGCTGCACCAAAGCCTGCCGTAGAGAGGCGTTCGGCATCTACACCATTACGAATCAGTTCTCGCATAACCGTCTCTGCTCTTTTAGAAGATAGCTCAATATTATCACGAAAAATCGATCCTTTTGGAAGAGGCTGATTATCCGTATATCCTCGTACCGAAATATCTACTGTTTTAGGAAGCGTTTCTATAATTAAAGCAACCCGTCGGATAAATAAAGCCATTTCTTCATCGTCAATAGTCGCATTAGCGCCACGAAAAGGGATAAAAGCAGGAAGTTTTAGTAATACACCATCCATAGTTTGATCTAATGGACCTTCACCCCCACCCATTGAAGCTTTTTTTAATTCTTGTTGTATTTTAGTAATGGAATCTTGAACTTCTTCTTGACTTTTAGATTCACTGACCAATAATGATCCACCCTCTTCCACTAATGATTTACCGC
>NZ_JBAQPS010000336.1:0-2369 GCF_049305995.1 Sulfuricurvum sp. | reverse complement strand
AGCAGTGTTAGCGCATAAATTCGCCCCTAAACGTAACAAAGTGATTCAACAAAATCTCGCTTTTGCCTTTAATCAGAGCCTGAGTGAGAAAGAAAAAGGGGAGATTGAGCGTTATTGTTACCGCAATTTGGCTCTAAATTTACTTCAAACGATGGAAAATCGTCGAAACAATGCTGAAGAGATTGCCTCGTGTGTAACGTTTAAAAACCGTGAAAAGGTGGATGAAATTTTGGCGCAAGGACGAGGAATTATTTTCGTTTCTGCCCATTTTGGCAATTGGGAGCTTGGAGGGGCTGCCCTCTCTTCACTCATAACCCCTGTTGCCTCTATTTACAAAGGATTTAGCCGTCAGGAATTCGATCCTTATTTGTACGAAGCCCGTTCACGTCACCGAATGGAGCTGACCGAGAAAAACGGTGCCCTCAAACATATGGCTAAAACCCTTAAAAAGAACGGTTCTGTATTGCTTATGATTGATCAGGCCAGTAATGCAAAATATGGTGTCAAAGCTGACTTTTTCTCACATGCGGCATACCACTCCTCTACTGCTGCCCATTTAGCCAGCAAATTTCAGGTTCCAATTGTAGGAGTTTATATACTCAGTGATGAAGAGCATTACTACACTATCTCTTTTGAAGATCCTATTGAAGTGGAAGGGAGTAGTGAAGAGGCGATTTTAGACGCCACAACCAAACAAGTCAATGCGATGGAGAGGGTAATAAAAGAGCACCCGAAATTTTGGTTCTGGTGCCATAAACGATGGAAAGGTGAATATAAAGAGATTTACGCAGGGTAAGCTTTTGTCATCACCTCATAGAGCTCGCTCGGGCTCATATCAGGATTGGCTTCCCAAGCACTTTTCATCACTGCATTATCCTCTAAGCCATTCCAAATCTTGATATAGCTCCCCTCTTTGTAACCATGATCCTGACGGAATTGGTTGAGGATATTTTTCCCGACATAGAGGCGATACAGTTCATCAAGATTCAAAGCACCCATAACCGAAAGACGAAAAAAATCATCCACCATTTTTTCCAAATCTCCATCGATAGCCGGTTCGAGGGAGCGTCGCATAATAGTTTCGATTTTTAGCATTAACGCCTCATCTAAAGCAAATGCAGGGGTATTTTGTGTGCAAAGCATCTCATACCCTTGTGTTTGAGCCATCCACGTTGCCATCTGTTCGTGCGTCTCTTTTTCACGATAAATACCGTCTTCGAGAACCAAACTCATAATAAAATGCCATACATCGACGATCTCAATTTGCAAGTTCGCATAATCGGTCGGCTGAGCAATACTTTTCCAATGCTTCCAGCCAAACGAATCGATCATCTCAGCACTCTCCATATAGACACAACGACGCCAGTTAATCCGCTTACCGTCTTTGGTCATACCCTTTTCCCAGCCTTGACCATTGGTCGCATCGTTTAATTGTTGTTGAAGTTGCAGCATTGAGAGTAGTTTGTTCATGGTTATCCTTTTTAATCTGTGCAATTATACGCTAATATTCCACTCATGGAAAAAATAAATTGTCATAAATGTAGCTATTATTTTGTCACATGGGAAGCCAATCAGCCCCACGGATGTAAAGCATATGGATTCAAAAGCAAAATGATCCCCTCCATGGTCGTTCAGAGTTCCAGCGGAGCACCGTGTAGTTACTTTAGCCCTAAAACTCCCGTTTCCAAGTAACCTTTTTCCCGAAACCCAGCGTGTTATCAGTCATTTTGACCTCATCCAGACGTATAATCCACAATGTCGGGTTCATTATCCGCGCATACGGGAATGCTTTAAAATAAATAGTTTCTAAACCATCGGAGCATTTCTCAATTTCCCCTACAAACTGTATCCCCTGAATCTTCCCCACCGTTTTGGTCTCCAACGCAACCGTTCCTGCGACATGGTGATTTTGCGCCATATTTTTCATGTGTTCGGTCGTTTCATCGGAAGCGACAATAAACGAGACTGTTTTAGGATCATAAGCATAAAACATCGAACAGCACCACAACCGTTCTCCCTTTGTTGCCAGTGAGAGGAGATGATGCTCGCCGATAAAGCGCTCGATTTTTTCAATCATTCAAAGCCTTCTCTAACCGATCCAACGCATCACCAAGTACCGATGTCGGTACGGCAAAGTTTAGCCGCATAAAACCGCTCCCCTCTTTCCCGAAACTAAGACCAGGGCTAAGTCCTAGTCCCGCTTTTTGGACAAAAAACTCCCGCAGTTCTCGATCTCCTAATCGGAGTGCTCTGCAATCAAGCCATGCTAGATAGGTCGCTTCAGGAGGGCGGAACTGAATTGCAGGGTGTTCTGCTACCCACGCTTCGATAAGGCGGCTATTTGTCCCTAGATGCTCTAATAGTTTTTG
>NZ_JBAQPS010000335.1:0-7553 GCF_049305995.1 Sulfuricurvum sp. | reverse complement strand
CCAATGTATCGACCGTCACCTCAGCTCTCGCAAAAACAAAGCGGCGATTATTTTCGAAGGTGACCGCGGCGATAAACAAATCATTACCTACCTTGAGCTTTATTACAACGTAAACAAATTTGCAAACCTCCTTAAAAACGAGTTTCATGTCAAAAAAGGGGATCGTGTCGTTATCTATATGCCGATGATCCCTGAAGCAGCGTATGCGATGCTCGCGTGTGCTCGTATCGGTGCGATCCACTCAATCGTTTTCGGCGGATTCTCTTCCGAAGCGTTGAAAGACCGTATCGAAGATGCAGAGGCAAAAGTGGTTATCACCACCGATGGAGCATTTCGTAAAGACAAACCGTACATGCTCAAACCGGTTGTGGATCAAGCCATCGATGAAAAATCTCCGGTTGAAAAAGTTCTCGTCGTCGAGCGCAACAACGAAGATATCACATGGGTAGCGGGACGCGATTACTCATACAACGAACTTATCAAAAATCAATCGAGCATTTGTGAAGTCGAAGTAATGGATGCTGAAGATCCACTTTTCCTCCTCTACACATCAGGTTCTACCGGAAAACCGAAAGGGGTTCAACACAACTGCGCGGGATATATCCTTTGGGCGCAAATGACGATGGAATGGGTATTTGACGTCAAAGAAAACGACACCTACTGGTGTACGGCAGACGTTGGCTGGATTACCGGACACACCTACATCGTCTATGGCCCGTTAGCGATGGGTGCAACCACCGTTATGTTTGAAGGGGTTCCGACCTATCCGGATGCGGGACGTCCGTGGAAAATGGTCGAAGAGTACAAAATCAACCAATTTTACACCGCTCCGACTGCAATCCGCGTATTGCACAAAATGGGTGAAAATGAGCCATCAAAGTATGATCTTAGCTCTCTCAAAGTCCTAGGAACCGTCGGTGAACCGATCGACCCTCCGGCATGGAAATGGTATTATGAAGCAGTCGGTGCAAGTAAGTGTGCGATCGTCGATACCTACTGGCAAACCGAAACCGGCGGACATATGATCTCTCCATTGCCAGGTGCAACTCCGATTAAACCGGCGTGCGCGACATTCCCTCTTCCCGGGATCATCGCTGAAATTCTTGATCCTCAAACAGGTATCAAAGTCGCAGCGGGTGAGGGTGGTTATATGTGTGTAACCCGTCCGTGGCCTTCTATGATTCGCGGCATCTGGGGTGATCCTGAGCGTTTCGTGAAATCGTATTTCGGTGATGTAAAAAAAGACGGTCAGCCGGTATACTTTACCGGTGATGGCGCAATCTACGACGAAGAGGGATACATCACGATCACAGGACGTACCGATGACGTTATCAACGTTTCAGGTCACCGCATGGGAACCGCTGAAGTGGAAGCGGCATGTAAAAAACATCCGAACGTAGCGGAAGTCGCCGTAGTCGGTAAACCGCATGACATCAAAGGTGAGGGAATCTTCGCCTACATCGTCCTCAAAAGCGATGACACCGTTGGTGAAGAGATGGAGATGGTCAAAGAGATCAACAAAGTGATCATGAAAGAGATCGGTAACATTGCGATTTGTGATGATATCGTTTTCGTTCCAGGTCTTCCGAAAACTCGCTCAGGAAAAATCATGCGTCGCCTCCTTCGCTCTATCGCAAAAGGCGAAGCGATTACTCAGGATATCTCGACTCTCGAAGATCCAAGTATCGTGGCGACGATTGAAGCAAAAGTGAAAGGGTAAGTTTTACTCTTCACGCTTCTTTCCGCTTCAGCGGAATTTTCTTTCTATTTTCTTGTTACTAAGCCCCCTTATGCCATAATCCCACACTTACAAGGGAGTTCTCATGGCGGCAGGTTCAACGATTTACAAAGTACAACTCAGTATCGCCGATATGGATCGCAACTACTACGAGACCCATGAGATCACGATAGCCCAGCACCCCTCCGAGACGAATGAGCGGCTAATGATCCGCCTCATAGCCTTCGCCCTCAACGCGATCGATCGTATGGTGATCACCAAAGGGATCGGCGGTGACGATGAACCTGAACTGTGGGAGAAAGATTACAGCGGCGATGTCGTGCTTTGGATTGATTTGGGGCAGATGGATGAAAAACGGCTCCGTAAAGCGTGTGGACGAGCGGAAAATGTGATCGTCTACACCTATAACCTCAAAAGTGCTACCGCGTGGTGGAGACAATACGGTGCGACGTTTGCGCGGTTTAAAAACCTCCGCGTAATACACCTCCATACCGAAGATATCGAGAAGCTCTGTGAGCGCTCTATGCGGCTTCAATGCAATATTAGTGATGGAGAGTTGAGTGTTCATAGTGATCGGGGTGATGTTACCATTACGCAAGAGCAGTGGCAATAATACGCCACTATTCGCACTATCTGATCCTCCTTTATCTCTAAAACTACTACCTTTGGCTATACTTACTCCATACATTAATCTCCATTAACGGAAAAATCTTATGAAACGAAAAATCGGAAAATTTAAAAGCTCTATTTCTACACTTGAACTACAAGATCGTGTATTACGTGAAAATACCCTTATTTTAGCGGAACCTGGTTCGGGAAAAACTCATTTGGCAAATAAAATCCGTGAATTTGTTATTGCGAATAATATCCCTACCCTTTACCTTGATTTTTCTAATCCGACTCCCGATCAGGTCGAAGAAAAATTTAAAAC
The DNA here is from genome assembly GCF_049305995.1 of Sulfuricurvum sp. GTDB lineage: Bacteria > Campylobacterota > Campylobacteria > Campylobacterales > Sulfurimonadaceae > Sulfuricurvum. The sequence continues at coordinate 4,884 of NZ_JBAQPS010000335.1, read as the reverse complement.
CAGCAGCGATTTTCATTATATGTGTTTTGATGAGAGTGAAACATTTAATACTATTTTAGATCAAGCGATTGCAGAGCGTCAAAATATTTATATGGCGGTTAACCCTAGCTTTTTTGCTAGTAAACGGGATATTAAAAGCAAACTTTCACAAATGATGCAAAAGCGTGAACTTTTGGATAACTACTATTATATTATGCAAGAGATTGCGAGTTTGGAAGGGTTTTATACCAAATTTGAAGATTTCATTTTTTATATTTTCGATCTTGTTAATCTCAAAAAATTTGGGTTAACTTTCTTAGCTCAACCGCATGAAATGTTTGAAAATCCGCGTATCAAATTACTCTATTCTTTCCTTTTTATTGGTCGTTGTTCAAATGCCTATTATTACAATACAACGGTTCTTCGTTCAATGGAACCGAATACTTTTTTATATCAGCATCGTGCAGATAATCGGTCTCTTTTGTTCAACAATATTCAAAGTGATATTGTCTTTATTGATCAATAATCTTCCTATGTGGAGTGTGTAGGAAGTCTTCATCACATTTATTTATCAAATCATATATTTTTAAAATATGTTCAATTGTTTTTTTATTTAACTTAAGTGTAATTTATGCCTAAAATAAGGTATGATGATTTGTACTAATGGTTTTAGCGTCATTTGTGTCAAGGAAGTTGAAAATAGCTTTTTTTTAAAAGGTCGGCACTCTTTTATCGCCATTATTTGGCAGTTAAAAAGACACTTTAAAGATACTTTTGTATTAGAATGGCTTTTATGAATGCAAAAACACTGATAAAGTTATGTGATAAATGTTATTGGAACCCTCTTACCCAAACGGTGATTGAAGATAACCATATTTTGGTGTTGACATCTAGCATGACTAAATTACTCGCGATATTAATTGATCATTATGATAAACCGGTGAGCAGTGTCGATATATTTTTTCATATTTGGGATGATTACGAAAAAGAGTTTAATCCGAAAAGTGTTCGCAATCTGATTAGTAATCTTCGCAAACGAATACCGTGTTTGATTATCAACAACTATTACGGGGGACGTTATGTTCTCAAAAAATATCGTGATAATGTCCCTAATATTACCGATTATGTTCTCGAAATACTCGATCAAGCAAAAAATGGGGTTACCATTTCTGACCCAAATTTACCGGACAATCCTATTATTTTTGTTAATGAAGCGTTTAGCGAATTATTCGGTTATACCTCTGAAGAGGTAATTGGACGTAATGGTCGTTTTTTACACGGAGAAGATCGAGATCAAATTTCACTTAAAGAGATTCAAAAAGCACTTCAAGAAGAGCGGGACATTACGGTGACACTTCGTAATTATACGAAAGAGGGTGAATTAATTTTTAATGAACTTACTATTAGCCCTATTTTTGATAAAAAAACAGAGAAGTTAAAATATTTTTTAGGTGTTCAGAAAAACGTGACTGCCATACAAAAACTGATTCAACAAATCAAAAGGATGTTATAGACAATGGCAAAGAAAAAAGTGAATAACGACTATGCTAATCTAACAATCGTAGGTTTGGGGGCAAGTGCAGGAGGATTTGAGGCACTTCAAAAATTTATTCAGAATATTGAGCCATCGAGTCGAATTGCTTATGTTATCGTTCAGCACCTCGATCCAAAACAGCCTACAATGTTAGGGACACTCTTGGAGCGATTTTCAAAAATCCCTATTGTCGCTGTGAATGATGATCTTGAGCCTTTGGCGGATCATATTTACTATTGCCCTCCTAACTCAGATATCGTGATCGAAAATGGTCATTTTAAACTCGTTACACCTTCTCTTAAGCCTTATCCAAAACCATCGGTTAATCGATTTTTAAAATCTTTGGCACTGGAAAAAAAAGAAAAAGCGATCGGAATCATCCTTAGTGGTACCGGAAGTGATGGAGCAGAGGGGATTGTTGCCATAAAACAAGGGGGCGGTATTGCTCTCGCCGAAAACGAAGATGCCAAATATTTTTCAATGCCAAAAGCCGCTATTGATACCCATGCGGTCGATGCGGTACTACCATCGGAATTATTAGCACAAGGGATTCCCTACGCGATTGATGATCCGAAATATTTTGATCGACATTTCGATCTTTTAGACAATATCGATAAAGTGTTTCGCTTGTTGAACCAAAAAAGCGAAGTTGATTTTAGCGATTACAAAGAAAATACGATTCATCGTCGCTTAGAGAGACGGATTATTGATACAAAATCAGAAAGTGTTAATGATTATATCGACCTTTTACAACGCTCCCCCGCTGAAATTATGAATCTTAAAAAAGAGCTTTTAATCATTGTCACCTCACTGTTTCGAGATAAAGATGCGTTTAAAGCATTAGGGCTTGAAGTTGAATCTCTCTTAAAAGATAAGCTCGATAATCACCTTCGTATATGGATCGCGGCATGTGCTACTGGTGATGAAGCGTATTCGATGGCTATTGTTATCAGTGAGCTTTTGAAAAAAATGGAGATTACCAAAAAAGTGACTATTTTCGCCACCGATGTGAGCGAAGAGGCAATTGATGAGGCACGAAGCCGAAGCTTTAGCGAAGATGAAATTCATGAGATTGACCCACTGATCCTCTCCACCTATTTTGTTGAAAAAAATCACCGATACACTCCGATCAAAGCAATACGAGATATGATCGTATTCTCAAAGCACGATGTGATCAAAGACCCACCGTTTCTTAATCTCGATTTGGTGAGTTGTCGTAATTTATTGATCTACTTTAACTCCGAATTACAACAACGTGTCATTAGTATCTTTTCGTACGCACTGCGTTATCAGGGATTGATGTTTTTAGGACTCTCTGAGACCATTGGAAATCTCACCTCTATTTTTGCTATTGTCGATAACAAATACAAAATTTACCGTAAATCGAACGATATGGGTAATATCGATATTGAAGCACTTGCCTATTTCCAAAAAAAGGATTTCCAACGCGGTTCTCGAAAATTGCGGGATGAAGTGAATGCACTGGATATAAACGGTTCGATTAACAATGCCGTAGCGGGTTTTTTCGCTCAAAACGGTATCGTTGTCGACTCCAGTGGGGGTATTTTATTTTTTAAGGGAGAGAATAAATATATCTCCCATCCTAACGGGTTGGCAACCAACGATATTTATAAACAAGTTTCTGATTTCCTTCGGCTCGATTTACGGGCAACTATTAATGAGGCAGTTAGAAACGAGCACGTTACCGTTTCAAAAAAAATTCGTGTTTTACCGCTCACGGATGATCGAGTTTATGTCACTATCACTGTTTTTCCTCTTCCGCGAAACAGACTGGCTGAAAACAGCTATTTTATTGTCTTTGAAGAGATAAATGAAACCGATCGATCCGTTCTCCTTTCCCACCAAATGCAGGTACATGATATCAATGATGTTAATATTCTTGAAAATGAGCTGACAGCCCTCAAAGAGCGTTTACAAATTACCATCGAAGAACTCGAAACCTCAAACGAAGAACTTCAAAGTACGAACGAAGAACTTCAAAGTACCAATGAAGAGTTACAATCGACGAACGAAGAGTTAGAAACCTCGAACGAAGAGCTGCAAAGTACAAATGAAGAGCTACATACCGTTAATGATGAGCTGGAACACAAAAATAAAGAGTTGGCATTTGTCAACGAAGCATTGAATAAAGTAGTCGAAGTGATCAATACCGATGTGTTGATTTTGGATAAAAATCTCGATCTTTTTCTTCATACCAAAGGGATGGAACGTTTTTTCAAAATCAATTACATCCATAAAATTAATCTTAGTGAAATCATTATTAATGCACTCGTTTCAATCCCCGATTTATTTGAAAATGTCAAAAATGTTGTCCAAAACAAAACCGAAGTGGAATACGATTTGATCATCGATAATCGTATTTACTGGTTTCAAATCAAATCGATTAACTTCTCAAGTGATGATTTTGGGGTTATTATCGGATTTACCGATAAAACGGACATTATCCGTAATCAAGAGCTTATGTTTCAACAATCAAAGCTTGCCAGTATGGGAGAAATGATTGGTAATATTGCCCATCAGTGGAGACAACCGCTCAACTCGCTTGCCCTCAATCTTTTTGCCATAGAAAAAAAGTTCCATACGGATACTGTCAATAAAGATCTCTTTCATACGTTTGTGGAAGAGTCCCAAAAAACCATTCAGCATATGTCTACAACCATCGATGACTTTCGCGATTTTTTCAATCCGAACAAAGCTAAAAAGTTGTTCAAACTCTCATTTGTTATCGATAAAACGATTTCGTTTGTCCATGATTCCTTTAAAAATCATGGAATTACTATCTACTACGATGATAAGGGTGATCTTGAGATTTTCGGATATGAGAATGAGTTTGCTCAAGTGCTTATCAATATTTTTAATAATTCTAAAGATGCAATACTAAAAGAAAAACGGGATGATGGATTTATCCGTGTCGGAATCGAAAGTAAAAATGAGACGGCTATGGTTATCATTACCGATAATGGCGGCGGAGCCTCCGATGAAATCATAAATCGGGCATTTGAACCCTACTTTACCACCAAAGAAAAAAAAGAGGGGACGGGTATCGGACTTTATATGTCCAAAATGATCATCGAGAATAGCATGAATGGCTCGATTCGTATGGAATCCATTTCGAACGGAATGAAAACTGAAATCTCTGTGCGAGTACAATAAAATGCTTAACTCATTGACTCTTTTGTACGTCGAAGACGATGAATCAACGATACGCTCTTTTCTTAATGCTTTTGGTGATTATTTTAGAGAGGTGATTATCGCACGAAATGCTGAAGAGGGTTTGGAATTTTTTGAGATACATTCACCTCATATTGTGATTACCGATTTACAGCTTCCTAAAATGAGCGGTTTAGAGA
>NZ_JBAQPS010000334.1:0-1611 GCF_049305995.1 Sulfuricurvum sp. | reverse complement strand
CTGAGTGTTGAAGGTAAAACGAAAACCTATACAGCGGGTCAAAAAGTTACCTGTTATGATTGTCATAACGGGCCTAGCGGTGATTAAATCTATATAATGATCTCGAAACGCTAAGGGTCAGTATGGTATAATCGCGCCATTATTTAGCCCTTAAAAGGTAACTCTTATGCGCCAAACCATTACTGAAAAAATCTTCTCCGAGCACGTCGGACGTACCGTTTACGCGGGTGAGATCGTCCGATCACCTATCGATATGGTCATCGGAAACGACATCACTACCCCTATCTCGATCAAAGCGTTCGAAGATTCGGGTGCCACTGCGCTCGCTAATCCTGATGGGTTCTCCATCGTCCTCGATCACTTCATCCCCGCCAAAGATATTGCTTCGGCAAACCAAGCGCGCATCAGCCGTGATTTCGCTAAAAAACATCAAATGAAAAACTTTTTTGATGAAAAAGATATGGGTATCGAACACGCTCTTCTCCCTGAAAAAGGGTTGGTTGTTCCGGGTGACGTCATCATCGGTGCCGACTCCCACACCTGTACCCACGGAGCACTGGGAGCTTTCTCTACGGGGATGGGTTCGACCGATTTGGCATTTGCGATGGTAACCGGAGGGAACTGGTTTAAAGTTCCTGAGTCGATCAAAGTCGTCCTCAGCGGCAAACCGGGCAAATACACGACAGGTAAAGATGTCATCCTCGAAGTGATCCGCATGATCGGAGTTGATGGGGCGCTCTACCGTACCCTCGAATTTGTCGGAAGCACCATCCCTCACCTCACCATGGATGATCGATTTTCAATGTGTAACATGGCAATCGAAGCGGGAGCGAAAAGCGGTATCGTTGCGTACGATGAGATCACGGCAGAATTCCTGGCCGATAAACCTCTCGCACGGGAACCGAAAATTCACTATTCCGATGAAGACGCAACCTACGTTCAGGTGCTCGAAATCGATGTGGCTAATCTCGAACCGGTTATCGCCTATCCGTTCTTGCCATCCAACGGACACAGCCTCTCTCAAGCGGTCAGTGACCAAATCAAAGTCGATCAAGCATTCATCGGCAGCTGCACAAACGGACGATTGAGTGATCTTAAAATCGCTGCTGAAATCCTAGAGGGTAAACGTGTTCATCCGGATGTCCGTCTTATCGTCACCCCAGGGACACAACGTATCGCACGCGAAGCGACGAAACTCGGCTACATGGACATCATCATCGATGCGGGCGGTGTTGTCTCTAACCCGACCTGCGGTGCGTGTTTAGGTGGATATATGGGGATTTTAGGGGACAACGAAGTAGCCGTTGCGACAACCAATCGTAACTTCGTAGGACGTATGGGTTCACGCTCTTCCAAAGTCTATCTCGCCAACTCTGCCGTGGCTGCTGCATCAGCAATCACGGGCTATATCACTGATCCTGCAACTATAAATTAAGATCTTCTATTAGCGATATTTCTCTTCGATCCCCACAAGGGTTCGATAGAGCTTAGCCCCCTCTTCTTTTTCCCCTTTTTCATACACCTTTTTTCCATCATGGGCAAAAAACGTCAACTCTAACGGAGCACTGCGATCGCCTGAAGCGAGTATAGCAATATCATCGGGGGAGATGG
>NZ_JBAQPS010000333.1:0-4685 GCF_049305995.1 Sulfuricurvum sp. | reverse complement strand
TCATTATTCCTGACAATGCAAAAGAGAAACCGTCTCAAGGAACTGTTATAGCAGTGAGCGAGAAAGTAAGTAATGTAGAGATAGGGAATGTTGTCGTTTTCGGTAAATACGCCGGTACAGAATTGACATTAGAGGGAAAAGCTTACCTTGTTATCGATACAAGCGATTTACTCGGAATTATTAAATAAAGGAAACAACTATGGCAAAAGAAATTCACTATTCAGATGACGCTCGTAATAAACTCGCCGCGGGTGTACAAAAACTCACTGATGCGGTCAAAGTAACGATGGGGCCACGCGGTCGTAATGTTCTTATCCAACGTAGCTACGGCGCACCGTTGATCACCAAAGACGGTGTAACGGTAGCCAAAGAGGTAGAACTCAAAGACCCGCTAGAGAACATGGGAGCGCAACTCGTTAAAGAGGTTGCGTCCAACACAGCGGATGAGGCGGGAGACGGTACGACTACGGCAACCATCCTTGCCAACTCTATTTTCAAAGAGGGTCTTCGCAACATCACCGCAGGGGCTAACCCAATCGAAGTAAAACGGGGTATGGACAAAGCAACTGAAGCGATTTTGGCAGAACTCAAAGCGGCTTCACGCATCATCAACGATAAAAAAGAGATCGCGCAAGTAGCCACCATCTCTGCAAACTCGGATGAGCGTATCGGTGCCATGATCGCTGAAGCGATGGACAAAGTTGGCCGTGACGGTGTTATCACCGTTGAAGAAGCAAAAGGGATCAATGATGAACTCGACGTTGTTGAGGGGATGCAGTTTGACCGTGGGTACCTCAGCCCGTATTTCATCACCAACTCGGAGAAAATGACCGTTGAACTCGATCATCCGTTTATCCTTTTGTTCGATCAAAAAATCTCGAACCTAAAAGACCTTCTCCCTGTGTTGGAGCAAGTTCAAAAAAGCTCACGCCCACTCCTCATCATCGCAGAAGACGTTGAGGGTGAAGCGTTGGCAACTCTCGTTGTAAACAAACTTCGCGGTGTACTCAACATCACAGCCGTTAAAGCTCCGGGATTCGGTGATCGCCGCAAAGCGATGCTCCAAGATATCGCGGTACTTACCCGTGCACAACTCATCAGCGAAGAGATCGGACGTACACTCGACAGCGCAACAGTAGCAGACCTCGGTCAAGCAGCGCGCGTCGTTATCAGCAAAGACAACACAACCATCGTTGACGGAGCTGGAGATAAAGATGCGGTGAACTCACGTATCAAAGAGATCCGTACTCAAATCGAAGCGACTACGAGCGAATACGACAAAGAAAAACTTCAAGAACGTCTTGCGAAACTCGCTGGCGGTGTTGCGGTTATCAAAGTCGGAGCGGCTACTGAAACCGAAATGAAAGAGAAAAAAGACCGTGTTGACGATGCACTCTCAGCAACCAAAGCGGCGGTTGAAGAGGGGATCGTCATCGGCGGCGGTGCGGCATTGATCCGTGCGGCGGCAAAAGTGAAACACGACCTTAGCGGCGATCAAAAAATCGGATGGGAGATCATCCTTCGCGCGATCACGGCTCCGGTTAAACAAATCGCTGAAAATGCGGGATACGATGCGGGTGTTGTCGTCAACACTATCGTTTCTGCAACGAATGAAAACATCGGATTCAACGCGGCAACGGGCGAATACGTCGATATGTACGAAGCGGGAATCATCGATCCGCTCAAAGTTGAGCGTGTCGCATTGACCAACGCAACGTCGGTATCAAGTATGCTTCTCACCACCGAAGCAACAATCCACGAAATCAAAGAAGATAAACCTGCAATGCCTGATATGGGCGGTATGGGTGGAATGCCGGGTATGATGTAAAGACCGTAAAAAATGTCCTAAACGGACATTTTTAGGTCTGAAACCGAACGTGCCGAATGCAATGAGCAGTGAGGCTTAGCCATCAATAGGCTCGAAACCAAAGCCGATGTCGCAAAGCGACCGGCGACGGCTTAGCATAAAATAGAAGCCTCACGCTTGCCCGAACGAAACCCTTCTCTAAATCTTTTTTCTTGACAATCTCCAATATATGTACTATTATATGTACAACTATTCACAAGGAGGCATCTAATGACAGCAATTACCTATTCCTCAGCCCGTGAGCACTTTGCTAAAACCATCGATACTGCTGTTAATAACCATATTCCTGTTCTGATTACACGACGATCAGGCGGCAATGCGGTATTGATCTCTGAAGAAGATTTTCGTTCCTATGAAGAGAGTGCTTATCTTATGCAAAGCATGACGAATGCTATGCGACTTAACAGTGCCATCGAATCGCTTCGAAGCGGTCGCGGTATCGAAAAAGCGTTGATTGAGGAATGAAAATTGTTTTTGCCGAAGAAGCATGGGAAGATTATCTCTACTGGCAAGAGAATGATAAAAAAATACTCAAACGGATTAATGAACTGGTGAAGGCAATTTGTCGTGATCCTTTCAAAGGGATCGGCGAACCCGAACCTCTTCGCCATAATTGGAGCGGTTTTTGGTCACGCCGTATCAATCGCGAACACCGTCTCGTCTATTCTATTGAAAATGGCGCACTATTAATTGCACAGTGCCGATACCATTATTGAGAAAAACATGTACTTATCCCTAACCGACCTCATCGGAATTATCGGCGTCATTATCATTATCGTCGCTTACATGCTTTTACAATTGGAAAAAATGGAGGCAAAAGATTTAAGCTTCTCCGTCTTAAATACCCTAGGAGCATTGCTGATCATCATCTCACTGCTGTATGATTGGAATCTTGCATCGTTTTTAATGGAATCGATTTGGATGTTGATTAGTGTGTACGGGATACTCAAATATTATAAATTGAAAAAGAGAGAAGAGAATACCGCCAACAATGGCGGCGAAGAAGATTAAGCGATTTCGTTCGCTTTTTTATTTTCCCAAAGGGAATGGCCAAACGCAATAGCGATAAGACCGATACCGATGGTTCCTGTCACCATTTCACTGATGTGGGTGGTAATTTTCATCAACATGATAATCGCTAAAATTCCAATCGCATAGTGAGCACCGTGTTCGAGATAACGGAATTCGGAGAGGGTTTTATGCTCAACAAAATAGAGGGTGATACTCCGCACAAACATCGCTCCCACACCAAGCCCTATCATAATGATAAAGATATTACTGGTAAGGGCAAACGCTCCGATTACACCGTCAAAACTGAAACTCGCGTCAAGCACTTCGAGATAGATAAATCCGGCAATTCCGCTTTTGACCGTATCGGAAGAGAGGAAATGATCCAGCATCCCAAGTAATGAGTGAAGCAATACTCCGTACATAAATGCCAATACGACACCGAAATCCTGAGTAATGTGTCCTAAGCCGATACCGACCATAATCGCGGTAATCAACTCAATGTTGGCAACGCCTGAGAAGGTTTCCATCATTTTTGAATCCTCAACAAAGGTCACCCATTTAACATCCCGCTCTTCAAAGAAAAAGTCCAAAAAGACCATGAGCAAGAACGCCCCCCCGAATGCAAAAATCGTCGATTCGGTCGCTTTCAGCACTTTTTCGTATTCTGAGGGCTGGTTCATCGCCACTTGAAGTGTTTCCATCAATCCCATCCCCGTCACAATCGAAACAATTGCAAGCGGAAATATCAAACGCATCCCGAAAACCGCGATCGGAATACCGAAAACGATAAACCGTTTCTGCCAAATCGGGTCCATCGTCTCCAAAACTTTTGCATTGACAACCGCGTTATCGAATGAAAGGGAAATTTCCAAAACAATCAGAAGAAAGGTGATGTAAATAGCGGCAAGTCCGCCGAGGTAAAACGCAGCAATCAGCCCTAAAGCCATGATTGCAAACGAGCTATAAAAGTAGCGCATGAGCATCCTTCAAAAGTAATGCGCAATTATAACTTACATGTGGGCATTATGCCATTGAACCAACGAAAGACGAAACCCTTCTTTGACGGGAAGCACCTCATGTGAGAAATAGGGATTACTCAGAAATACCACCATGTCCCCTGCTTCGGGACGGAGTGTAATCGTATTGCCTGACTCATCGCACAAATAGTTAAAGAGCAATTCTCCCCCGCTGAAATGGTCACTGTCGGTCGGATGAGGCGTATAGGAGGTGGTAAAGAGGACGGTGGTGAGTTTACGCTCAGGGGCGACGGTGCGATAGCCGACCACATTCCCGTAGCGGTCACGAAGCTCACTCGCATCATCTGAGTGCTTGAGATAAAACGACCCGCTCTCGTAGCCTAGAACCTGCACGTCTGTCGCTTTGGCGAGAGAAAGGGCAAAAAAATCTTCAATTTCAGCTTTTACCGCTTCAAAACGGCGATTATACATTTCTCGGTGCTCAGGGCTGAGAATGTGAATATCGGTTTTACGGATAGTCGTATCAAGAGAACGTCCGCGAAGTTCTGCCTGCACAGCAGTGTTATCCGATAGTGCGGCAGCCGTAATGAAGCGGCATTCGACCGGAGTGAGTACCCCCTCCAAAACCATATAGGGAAAATCGTGATAGGGATTGGGAAGCCGCGCGGTAGGGATATCCCATCCCAGTAACTCATCGCGTGCATAGACGTAGTTACTGATTTGATGCATAACTATTTCTGCTTATCGGTCACAATATAGAGCTGTTCATGTCCCAAACGTTTGAGCACGTCCATCACTCCGACGAAGTTTTGAAATGCCGCATCTTTATC
>NZ_JBAQPS010000332.1:0-2885 GCF_049305995.1 Sulfuricurvum sp. | reverse complement strand
CATGGTCACCCTAATGTTGTAATAAATTTGTGAAATAATTGTATCCTAAAAAGAGGTTTATTAAACTTTAGATCATCATATTTAAGATTGTCTTCGAGCATAAAAATCCTTTTTAAATTCTACAAATTTTCCCGCTAAGATCGCTTCTCGCGCTTGACGCACCAGCCAGAGATAATAATGGAGGTTATGGAGCGATGCGAGACGAAAATAGGTCAACTCTTTGGAACGGAACAAATGGTTCAGATAGGCACGGCTGTAACGACGGCAGGTGTAGCACTGACACGCAGGGTCGATGGGTTCAGCATCAAATTTATAGCGCGCCCCTTTGATATTTACTTTCCCAAATGTTGTAAAAAGGGTGCCGTTACGGGCATTACGGGTCGGCATAACACAGTCGAACATATCGACGCCCCGTTCGATGTTCTCGACTAAATCTTCCGGTGTTCCGACCCCCATCAGATAGCGGGGCTTGTCACTCGGCATGAGCGGTGTCGTGTGCTCTACGGTATCGTACATGAGGTTATTGGCTTCTCCGACAGAGAGTCCCCCGATAGCAAATCCGTCATAATCCATCGCGCACAGCTCTTCGGCTGATTGGGTACGGAAATTAAAGTCCGTCCCCCCTTGGATGATGGCAAAGATATTTTGGTTGAGACCGACCCCTTTGGTCTGATTGTTGCGATGGTAGTCGATTGACTGTTGTGCCCATTGGGTCGTTCTTTGGATTGATGTTTTGATCCGCTCCTGCGTTGCGGGTAGGGCGACGAGATCATCGAGGATCATCATGATGTCGCTGTTCAGATTGTTTTGAATATCGATTACTTTTTCGGGGGTAAAGAAGTGTTTGCTTCCGTCGATATGCGAGCGAAATTCGATCCCCGATTCGGTCGGTTTGGAGATGTCGCTAAGGCTGAATGCTTGAAACCCGCCGCTGTCGGTCAAAAAGCTCTTCGGATAGGTGGTAAACCCGTGCAATCCTCCGAGCTTTGCGATGGTTTCATCACCGGGACGTAAATAGGTGTGATAGGTATTGGCTAAAATGATTTGGGTATCTAAAAGATCGGTCATGTCGGACATATCAAGCCCTTTGACCGAACCTACCGTCCCCACCGGCATAAATATAGGGGTTTGTATCGTCGAATGTGCCGTGGTGATGGTACACGCTCGTGCTTTGCCGCAAGTGGCATCGACCTTAAATTCCATAAAAGACCTTGAGTTTTTTCGTTATTTTACCGCATCTAAGCGGGTTTGTCATTAATACACGCAGTGATTATTAGATTTCATGCACAACTCAAGATTAGAAAATCTAATCCCGTTCGCCCTGAGCCTGTCGAAGGGTGTTTCGTTCATAGAGCACTTTCCCGTTTTGGAGAATATCTACTTTGTAAAAATAATCTTCTCTTTGATCGATGAAATTGGCAGGAGCAGAGAGCAGATCAAAACCGATCTTGTATTTATAGATCAAATCGGTGATGTTTTTCATCGCTGTCGCTTCAAAATTGCTATCATCGGTATCTTTGACCAAAAATAGATCAATATCGCTTTCTTCTGTAGGATTTCCGTAAGCGTAAGAACCGAACAGGATGATTTTATCGGGATCGAGTGTTTTGAGGCGTTCGACTATTTCGTGTTTGACTATTTCGATGTCTACCATCTGATCCCTCCTGTTTTGAAATGGGAATAATTGTACATTAAAATGAGATGAATAAAAATTATTTTTTTAGTATCTTTAAGGGATATTTTTCAATAAAATTAGAATTTTTATATGTTTCATGTGATGCAATTCGTTTTGCTTCTTTTTTATTTGTAGCTATACCTTTGCCATAGAGTATATTTTCTATATAGCAACCAATTTCAAATGTTTTATTATGATCTTTCCCACTTTCATTTAATACAATATAGACAATGCTGTTGCTTGACAAGCCAATTTTTGGATTTTGTATGTATTCTTGTAATAAGTTTGTATAATCCACATAAAGGTCATCTGTTTTAAAATCTTTCCATATTTCTCGTATATAAGACTCAGTAAATTCAAGACCATATTCTAAAAAATATAGAGCTAATAGAGATTCTACACAACTTAGTTTTACCGAAATAGGTATAGAATTATTTGGCAAATTGCTTTTTAAAAAGTATTGAAAGTTCATTGTATCAAAATAATTTTCTAATATAACACCAACATGAGCTTTATTCAACATTGCAATATATTTGTTGAAAGACTTATCTTCAAAATCTTTTAAACTATGTAACATCGCAATTGTTCTAGAGAGATTTTCAATAAATGATCCTAAAAAAGACAAACTATCATTAGATCTTGAAAAAGGCTCAAAGTGTATAATGCTTATATGTGAAAATGCAATATCAAGCATATATAAATTTGAAATTTCTTTTGGTAATAAAATATTTAATTCTTTTAGTTGATTTTTTCTTTTTTCAGTGAGATCATATGGGTGAAGTTTATAATCTTTAATTACTTTCTTTTCAATATAGCTATATTTTTTGATAAAATTATGTACTGCATTTTCGGCAGCGTTCTCTTGAGCATTTTTTTTACTATCTCCAGTCCCTCTACCTAATACCTCAGAATTTATTTCAACATTGAATTCAAAAACTTTTTTATGATCAGGACCATTTTCACTAATTTGTATGTATTTTGGTAGTCCATATTTTTGTTGTGACAATTCTTGTAATAAAGTTTTATTATCAAATGATTTATATTCATCATAAACATATTCGTTTGTATAATCAAAATAGTCATTAAATATCTCATTAAATTTTTTAAATTCTAAATGCCAACAAAGAACTCCTAAAAGCTCAAAAAAAATATTTTGAATATTATTCTTCATAACTGAATGTGAGGATAAATATATATTACATTTAATCGC
>NZ_JBAQPS010000331.1:0-5689 GCF_049305995.1 Sulfuricurvum sp. | reverse complement strand
CCGTTGATGATATGTCCGTGACTCTCATAGGTTTCGATACGGTTGTTGGTGAGGAATTTTGCCACACCCGTGGTACGGGCTTCGATACGGATGGAATAGGTATCGTCCTCGCGGGTCTCAAACCGTGCATCGGCGATCCCCATCGTTTGGAATATTCCGTATGAGACCTCATAGGTCGCACTGATGACTTTGGCACTCAGGATTTGAGAAAGTAGCACAAGAAGTAAAATGATTGTTTTCATGGTGTAATCCTTTTTATGCCAGTATAATCTCTAATCGTGAATTTTTTGTGGACTATAAACTAAGCAGTAGCGATCCCGCCCCTTTGGAGACGATCCCCAGCGGCACTTTGATCCCCTCTTCCATGTGATCGGCAAAAATGCGGTTGAGCCATACCCGATTCGTCTGTACTTTTTGGAGGATGAGATACTCCTCTTTGTCAATCGTGAGGGTCATGTAAGAACCGATAGAGACATTCAGAGGCTGTTTTTCCCCCTCAGGCAATAGAACAAAAGAGAGCTTTTTTTTGGTCGTATCGACCGTAACGTTATCAACTTTCCCGTATCCGCGTGCGCTGAAATAGAGCGATACAGCGGAAGTGAGGATTTTAGAGCGGATCGAATCCATCGTGAAGAGTTCAGTACCATGAATACTCCCGAGCGTCAATACTAAAATTAATATAAAACGTTTAAGCATATATGTTTTCCTTTAAAAAAGGAATTATAGTAAAAGAGAACTTATAGCTACAATTTCAGAGGGCTTTAGCTCAAAAGAAAAAATTTCCAAATCTTCTTTAATGTGCTGTGGTGAAGTGGAACCGATTAGCGGTGTAATCCCGACATGAGAGAGATAGCGATAGAGGATTTGGGCCTCGGTTTTATCATACTCCTGCGTCAGCGCAAAAAATTCCCGACTACCTAAAATATGGGGATTGGCAGTCAATGACCAAAAACTCTGATAGACTATCCCCACCTCATCGCACCATAATCGAAGTTCACGATCATAACCGCTATCGGCATAAAATCGATTCTGCACCACTGCAGGTTTGATCGAAGCATCCCTATAAAGGGATTGGAGCAATTCTAAATCATAACAGTTACTGATTCCAAGTTGCTGTGCTCCGCTACTGTGAAAAATCGCTTCCATCGCTTCCCATACTTGTGATAAATGCGCATATGGAAACAAGGGCGAATGCAAAACAAGTGAATCAACATAATCGGTTTTTAGATTACGCTGTGACGATGCAAATGACTGTGCCACTTGTTCTGCCAATGATGCTGAGGGATCATAGGGGATACGATTCGGATCTTGTCCTGAGAGTGGAGTAAATTTAGTTTGGAGAAACAGTGCTTCACGTCCTATCCCGTGGGATGCCAACCTCATCAGCGCCTCTCCCACTAGCGGCTCCTCATAGTGTTTAGGCTGACATGCCGTATCAATCCCTCGAAATCCGCTTAAAACTGCCATCTCCACCAACTCAACAGTATGCTCTTTTTTCCATGCGGTGCCATAGATAAGAGCAGGCATTCTGACATTGTCATTCGTAAGCCGAAATGGAATCATGGTATCTCCTCACAATAAAGTGTTTAAAAAGTACATATCTTCGTATAATTGCTATTGCCCTTGTTCATATTTATCAGCTTTGAGCTTCACTTCCTGAGCTTTTTCTTTTTCCCCTATACTATTATAAATCTCTGAAGCTTTTCGCAAATAATCAGCATTACGGACATCTTCAGTATCGAGGATTTTGATCGTACTCTCATAGTCTTCACTTTGAGCATAACATTCTGCAATGTCAATAGCATGTGCTTGTATCGCAAACGGCTCAATACTGTAATATAACCCTTGTTCATCTACTTTATGACGAGTTTCTCGTGCACGTTTATACTCATCTAGTGCCTCAACACAATTTTTTGCTTCCAAATACCCTTCGATTTTTTTGATCTGGGCATGATAAAAATTTTGAACCTCTTTAATATTTTTACGTTCAAGCTCCGAATATATCATTACAGCTACAAATGATCCGATACCAATAATCAACGTAAGCATCATTACCATTTTGGATCCACTGGAAGATGATTGATTCGTTTGTTGATTAGCAAAGACTAGATGAATATCTGTTGCGATATTCCCATCCGAATTAAATTCTACATTTGCTCCAGCTATATGAGTAGTAGTTGAGTCTTTATACTCTTCGAGGACAAAACGGTAGGTATTTTGATACACATCTATGATTAATCCACTTTGCGTATTGCTATTGTATTCAAAGATTTTACCATGCATTTTTTTATCCATCCTAATGATATTCAAAACTGTAAAGGGATACATTATAGCTTTAATTTCATAACCGTACTATAATACGCATCATATTTTTAACCGAGGGTTCTATGACTTTTTCACCCAATCAACTCCAAAATATTAAAACATCGAGCGAGATCTACCGCAGTGAAGTAAATCGCATCAATGATTTGATCAATGCCCCGCAAAGTGACGATCGACTCGATAAACTCTATCTATTGCGTACCATAGCGACCATCGAACATGGGAAACGTATTGGACTCTTTGATGAAAATAACAGTGATGAATATCTCCAAGTTTTAGGAGCCGAAGTGAGCAAACATTTTCCCGAAAAAGATGACGAAGAGCTGTTTGACGATCTCGCTATTTTGGAAGATGATCTCCATAACCGCCTTTTTTCGAGTACGGAAAAAGAAAAAAATATCCTCTTAAAAGCATTGGGGTTAACCCTCTAGCGGCTCTGATGATGAAAGCTCTAATCCTCCTTCTCGTTCTTTTCAACCTGATAACATTTTTCGTATTTGGATACGATAAATATTTAGCTCGTACCAACCAACGACGGATCAGCGAAAAAACCCTCCTAACCTTAGCCCTCTTTGGTGGGAGTATCGGTGCAGTCTTCGCCCAAAAAATCTTCCGCCATAAAAGCCGTAAATACCGTAATCTTTTTTGGATTATACTTGGGGTGCAGTTTCTCCTATTTGAGGGGTTGTGGCTCTATACTCAGACGACATACGTAACATTTTAGTACCTATTCCTTCTTATTGATATATCTTTTTGTCAACCTGCAAAAATCATAAAAATCACTCAGCATCAAATAGCGAAATTCTATATCTTCGAATTGCTCCATCATGACCGGTTCGCCTTGCATATAGTATTTCACATCTTTTTGAAACTCTTTTGGGTAGTCGAGTTTTTCTGCACCCACCGATGAGAAACACTCCACAAAATCAGAAAAGAGCTGTATCACGATCGCCTCTTTATCCTGCGACCTGTGTTCGAGAAAATCGCTTACTTCTCCAAATCTCTCACATATACCTACCAAACACGGATCCACCAAATTCTCCCTATGAGCGATTATTGAAAACCATATACATAAACCATTCTCATAGAAATAGTCCCTTTGCGCACGATTTATGCATTTTCTGAAATATCATTAACTAGGAGAATACTATGGTCTGCAAACTGAAACAAATAGTCGATTTTATCCGCGAATATAAACTGCTTGAGGATTTAGATGATGAAGCGATCAGCAAGACGTTTCATACGTTCCCCCATTGTTGCTCATGGGATAAAGGGTTGGGCTTTGCCGAACTCGACGATGATCGTCTTGACCTCGCGGTCGATAAAATCATGGAAGTGCTTGATGATTCCTACGAACATGAATACACCGCACTGCAGATAAAAGCGATTGCTACCTCTTTTATGGGTATATTCGATGCAGCCGGCGCGCCCAAAAGCCCCGTACCGTTTGTGATTGTGATGTTGGCTAGGATATAGGGGATTTGAAATTTAAAAAGCATCTACTATTTGGCGAGTATTCCAAAGAAATCAATAATTTCATAGAAATAGTAGATATAAAATCATATTTGATTAGAGGTTTTGCCATGGACACCTTCGAACTCCATTCTTCCGTAGAAATAGCGCATGAAATAGGTCGCAGAGCTAAATCATTACGAAAAGCTACCAAAATGACCCAAAAAGAGTTTGCCGAATTTTCCGGCATACCCTTTGGAACCTATATGCGATTCGAACAAAGTGGAGAGATCTCGTTTCAAAATTTTATTATCATCATCATCCAAAGACTCGGACGCATCGAGGAACTTGAATCGATTCTTTTGCCTAGAAAGGCGATTAAATGGTAAATGATACACTTATAGTCAAAGCATGGGGTGAAACCGTAGCCAAAATTATCGAAAACGATAAGGGAACCTATGATTTCATCATGAAGTGCCCAATACGGTCTTAACCCCGTATGGGCAGATCGAATAGTCAAATTAACACAAAGCAGTGACAAATCGATCACTTGACGACTCGAAGCTACACTACAAAAACAACTCTGTTGCACTTGATTGTTGAATGGGCGAGACAATTACCAGTGATAACGGCAAAGAGTTTGCTAACCATGCCTATATCGAGCAAAAACTCGGAATTGATTTTTACTTTGCTGAACCCTATAAATCATGGCAGCGGGGATTAAACGAACATACCAATGGATTAATACGGGAATATATCCCCAAGAAAACGAAGTTTGAGACGATAAGTGATCAATTTATTGTAGAGATACAGGAGAAACTAAATCATAGACCTCGAAAAATACTTGGCTATAAAACTCCACACGAAGTGTTCTTTGCTAAAATTGCTGAATGGATTGACGACTCAAAACTACACTATAAAAATAACGTTGTTGCACTTGAGGGTTGAATGGGCGGAGTGAAATTGTATTTATGGAGAAGTGGTGGTGGGTCAACCAGGACTTGAACCTGGGACAACCCCGTTATGAGCCAAACGTACATAATTATCTTATATTATACTCAGCTCTAAAAAGCCCTATTCTGCGTTAATGTAATTCTTTCTTAATCTATGTAAAACTATACTATTAGATCAAAAGTCGGTACCTAACTCGGTACCCAACTTCTTATTGAAAGTGTATCAAAACAATGGCTATAAATAGAAAAGATTATCCAAACAAAATAGAAACTGGTCTGAATGCAAATAATGACCACACTATATTTTTATACCGCTTTATGTACGAAAAAAAAGAATATAGTGGTTTAATTGATTTAACTGACAAATCAGCATGGGGCAAAAAAGATCGAATCACTTTCGCCAAAGGCGAACTAGTTCGAATCAAAAACGAGAAGCGTGATTCTGTCTTCAATACAGAAATTACACTTGCTGCATACATGGAAGAGTATTGGAAAAATGTACCAGAGGGAAAATACAAGTCAATTCGCAAAAGTCACTACGATCGATATGTAAAACCCGAAATCGGAACAAAAAAACTTGTCGATTTGCGTCAAAAACACATTGAAGATGCACTAACAGAACAAGAAAAAAAGAATCTTTCCCCACGCACCCGGAAACAAACGATGGAAGTTTTGAATCCGGCAATGAAAAAAGCCATTGCGAACCGCATGATTCAATTTAATCCATGTGACGGAATCAAAATCAAGCTCCCATCAACGAAAAAGATCGTAGTCAATGCAACGATGACACTAAATAAGATCCACGCAGCCATCGAAGAAGAATTTAAAGGAGATCCTTTTTATCACGCCCTCTTCCTCTTCGCATTGCAAGGTAGACGCAGAGGAGAGATTATTACCCTTCGATGGGAAGATATCAACTTTGACGCAAACTATTACGTCCTACGCAAAACAAAGAATAATGA
>NZ_JBAQPS010000330.1:0-9648 GCF_049305995.1 Sulfuricurvum sp. | reverse complement strand
ATGCAGAGATCATCAAAAAAGTAAATGCATACCTTCCTGAATTCAATAAATCAGGGATTGAATACCACATTTTGGCACCTGAAAAAGCGATGGCATTCTCTTTGAAACGTGTACGAACAGGCGCTAACACCATTTCAGCAACCGGCAACGTTCTTCGTGACTATTTGACTGACTTGTTCCCTATCCTTGAGCTTGGAACATCGGCTAAAATGCTCTCTATCGTTCCGTTGCTTGCAGGTGGCGGCTTGTTTGAAACAGGTGCGGGCGGATCGGCTCCGAAACACGTTGAGCAATTCGTAAACGAGGGTCACCTTCGTTGGGATTCATTGGGTGAGTTCTTGGCTCTTGCAGAGTCACTACGTCACATTAATAAAACGAAAAAAGACAACAAATTGAGTGCTCTTACTGCGGCTCTCGATGTTGCAAACGCAGCGTATTTGGATAATAACAAAGAGCCATCACGTAAAGCAGGTGAGCCGGATAACAAAGCGAGTCATTTCTTCTTGGCTCAATACTGGGCAAAAGCGTTGGCTGAGCAAACTATCGATGCAGATCTTGCATCAAAATTTGCTAACGTGGCTAAAGCGTTATCCGAAAATGAAGCAAAAATCATGGAAGAACTTCTCGCTGTAGAAGGGAAACATCAAGATATCGGTGGTTATTATCACCCAGATGTTACAAAATTAACAGCGGCAATGCGCCCAAGTGCAACATTGAACGCTATTATCGGCGCAATTTAATATTACGCGATTGGGGAATTCCCCGATCGTTTTTTATCTGTAGAATTTTTTCTATAGATAAAAGGCGATAGAATCGTCTTTTATTTCTCCTTTAATATAGAGAAATATTGATATGACACAAGGGGTACGGAAATGGTAAAAGGTAAACGTGTCGGAATTGTAGGGGCAGGAAATGTCGGATCGACCATAGCCTATTCACTTGCAATGCTTGGTTCTTGCCATGAAATTATTTTGCGTGATAATAAAATTGAAATTGCAAAAGGTAAAGCTCTTGATATGTCACAAGCTGCCTCTGCAATTAGAAGCCATACAATTGTGAGTGCTGCTGATACAATGGCAGATTTGACCGATTGTGATGTTGTTGTCATTACGGCAGGAAGTCCACGTTTACCTGGAATGAGCCGTGATGATTTATTGATGATTAATGCGAATGTAACGCGTGAAGTCATCGAAGGAGTAGCCAAATATTCTCCAAATGCAATTATTATTATGGTATCTAATCCACTGGATGCTATGACTTACGTTGCTCTCAGAGAGAGTGGTTTTGATCGTAGCCGTGTTATTGGTATGGCTGGTATTTTAGATAGTTCGCGAATGGCAGCATTTATCCAAGAAAAACTCGGTTACGGCGGGGGACAAATACGTGCTTCGGTCATGGGTGGTCACGGAGATGACATGGTACCTCTTCCTCGTTATTCAACGGTTGCAGGCGTACCGTTATCGGATGTATTAAATCATGATGAGATTGAAGAGATTGTTCAGCGTACACGTAAAGGTGGGGCTGAAATTGTTGCATTGCTCCAAACGGGTTCAGCTTATTATGGACCAGCAAAATCAACTGCAATTATGGTTGAAGCAATATTAAAAGATACGAAACAAATATACCCATGTGCTGTTTATCTTGAAGGAGAGTATGGCTTTCATGATGTTGTAAGTGGTGTACCTGTCATGCTTGGTGCAAATGGTGCCGAAAAAATTATTGAAGTAACCCTCGACGATACAGAAAAAGAGATGTTTGCACGTTCATGTGCATCGGTTCAATCGTTGATTGATACTCTTAATGATAACAATTTCTTTCAAGGAGCATAAATATGAGTTTTCGTTTAGAAAAAGATACAATGGGTGAAGTTCGAGTACCGAATGACACTTACTGGGGAGCACAAACACAGCGTTCATTAGAGAACTTTCAAATCGGTGAAGAGAAAATGCCGTATGAAATCACCCGTGCATTTTCATATTTGAAAAAAGCGGTTGCATTAGTTAACTGCGATCTTGGGATGCTTAGCAAAGAAAAAGCCGATGCTATCGCTCAAGCAGCGGATGAAATGTTGGCTGGGAAACTAGACGCACATTATCCGTTGGTTGTATGGCAAACGGGTTCAGGCACACAATCCAATATGAACAACAATGAAGTATTGGCAAGCCGTGCGACAGAGATTCTCGGCGGTGATTTCAGAACTCAAAAATTGGTTCATCCTAATGATGATGTCAACAAATCTCAAAGTTCAAACGATACTTACCCTACGGCATTGCACGTCGCATCGGTTATCGCGGTTGAAACTCGTCTTTTACCTGCAATCGATCATCTTCGTAAAACATTGGCTGCAAAAGCTGAAGCGTTCAGTGACATCGTAAAAATCGGACGTACTCACCTCCAAGATGCAACTCCTTTGACGTTAGGTCAAGAGATCAGCGGTTGGGTGGAGATGCTCAACAAATGCGAAAAAATGGCAAAAGATTCACTTGAATCGGTACGTGAACTCGCTCTCGGCGGTACAGCAGTCGGTACAGGGCTTAATGCTCATCCTGAACTAGGCGAGCGTGTTGCGGCAAAACTTACTGAACTTACGGGTCATCAGTTTGTGACCGCTCCGAATAAATTTCATGCCCTCACAAGTCATGACGCACTTGTATTTGCTCACGGTGCCCTCAAAGCACTCGCGGCTGATATGATGAAAATCGCGAATGATGTTCGATGGTTGGCATCTGGTCCACGTTGCGGTATCGGTGAGATTACGATCCCTGAAAATGAGCCGGGTTCATCCATTATGCCGGGTAAAGTCAATCCAACTCAAAGTGAAGCGGTAACGATGGTAGCGTGTCAAGTAATGGGGAACGATACGTGTATCGGTTTCGCGGCAAGCCAAGGGAATTTCGAGTTGAACGTATTCAAACCGGTTATCGCGTATAACTTTTTGCAGTCGGTTCGTCTTCTCGCTGATTCTATGAATTCATTTAACGATAACTGTGCTATCGGTATCGAGCCGGTACGCGATCAAATCGATGCGTATTTGAATAACTCATTGATGTTGGTTACAGCATTGAATCCGTATATCGGATATGAAAATGCGGCAAAAATTGCCAAAACAGCCCACAAAGAGAACTCAACACTCAAAGAGACCGCTATCAGCCTCGGTCTTCTAACAGCCGAAGAGTTTGATAAATATGTCATCCCTGAAGAGATGACAAGACCAATAGCGTAAACTTAAAACAGGAGGAATGGATGAATATTCACGAATATCAAGCAAAAGAATTATTCAAAAAATACAATGTACCGACACCACGCGGACATATCGCTTTTACACCCGATGAGGCAGTAAAAGCGGCTCAAGAACTTGGTGGAAGTATTTGGGTGGTTAAGGCTCAAATTCACGCTGGTGGGCGCGGTTTAGGCGGTGGTGTAAAATTAGCCCGTTCAACCTCAGAAGTTCGCGAGTTAGCGGCAGAAATCCTCGGTATGCAACTCGTAACTCACCAAACAGGACCTGAAGGGAAACTTGTTCAAAAAGTTTACATCGAAGAGGGTGCCGATATCAAAAAAGAGTATTACCTCGGTATGTTACTCGACCGTGCTTCTGAAATGCCGATTATGATGGCGTCAACTGAGGGCGGTATGGCGATTGAGGACGTTGCGCACGATTCTCCGGAAAAAATAATCAAAGTCTCTATTGACCCGTTAACTGGATTCCAAAGCTTTCATGGTCGTAAATTAGCATTTGGTTTAGGTTTGGCGGTTGAAGAGATCAATGCTTTCATTAAATTTGCAGCTGCACTTTATCGTGTTTATATGGATCACGATGCAGAAATGATTGAGATCAATCCGTTGATTAAAACAGGTGATGGTAAATTTTTGGCACTTGATGCAAAAATGGGCTTTGACAACAATGCTCTTTATCGTCAATCGCAAGTCAACGAAATGCGTGACTTTACAGAAGAAGAACCGACAGAGATCGAAGCGGATAAATATGGTCTTAGCTATATCAAACTTGACGGAAACGTCGGTTGTATGGTTAACGGTGCTGGCCTTGCGATGGGAACCATGGATACCATCAACTATGAGGGTGGGAAACCGGCTAACTTCCTTGACGTCGGCGGTTCAGCGAGTGCTGAAACAGTGGCAAAAGGGTTTGAAATTATCCTTAAAGATCCGAATGTTAAAGCAATTTTTGTCAATATCTTCGGTGGAATCGTCCGTTGTGATCGCGTTGCTAACGGCATTTTGGAGGCAACAAAAATCACTAATGTTAATGTTCCAGTTATTGTTCGCCTTGATGGAACCAACGCTATTGAAGCGGCAGAAATTTTAAACAATGCCGGAATTGCCAATATTGTAGCGGCAACCGATCTTGCAGACGGTGCACGTAAAGCCGTTGCAGCAGCTAAGGGAGAGTAATTAATGTCTATTTTGGTTAACAAAGATACAAAAGTTATCGTTCAAGGTTTCACAGGTAAAGAAGGGACGTTCCATGCAGAGCAATGTATGGCATATGGTACCAAAATCGTCGGTGGTGTTACTCCGGGTAAAGGTGGACAAGAGCACCTTGGTCAACCGGTATTTAATACCGTAGCTGAAGCCGTTGCAAATACAGGAGCTACTGTATCTATGATTTTTGTTCCACCGGCTTTCGTATCCGATGCCGTTATGGAAGCAGCAGACGCTGGAATTAACCTTGCGGTAATTATTACCGAAGGTGCTCCGGTAAAAGATATGATGTTTGCAAAAGCGTATGCGGTTAAAAAAGATATGATGACTATCGGGCCAAACTGTCCAGGAATCATTACGGCAGATGAGTGTAAAATCGGAATTATGCCAGGCTTTATTTTCAAAAAAGGGAATATCGGACTTATCTCTAAATCAGGGACGTTGACGTATGAATCAGCAAACCAAGTGGTTAAAGAGGGATTCGGTATCACCACAGCGGTCGGTATCGGCGGTGACCCGATCATCGGTTTGAGCTATAAGCAACTTCTTCCGATGTTTGAAGCGGATCCTGAAACTCATGCGATCGTTATGATCGGTGAGATCGGTGGAGACTTGGAAATTCAAGCAGCAGCCTATATCAAAGAACACATCACGAAACCGGTTGTTGCATTCATCGCTGGTCAAACAGCTCCGGCTGGTAAACGTATGGGTCACGCTGGGGCGATTATCTCCGGTGGTGCCGGTACGGCAGCGGAAAAAATGGCGGCTCTCGAAGCAGCGGGTGTGAAAGTCGTTGTTTCTCCGGCGGATATCGGTAAAGCCATCGCAGAAGTGATGGGAAAATAATCGCTATGAAAAAGGCTTTTGAAGTAGCTAATGTTCGTTGCGGCGGGTGTGCCAATACGATCACTACGTCACTTCAAAAAAGTGGATTTGAAAAAGTCAGTGTTGATCTATCGTGCGAGCCTCGTAAAGTAACAGTAGAGATTGCAGACGAGGCGCAATTAGCACAAGTTCAGGCTATTTTAAGAAGTCTCGGATATCCTCTAACCACTGATGAGCGAGGATTTAGCGAAGATACGATTCTAAAAGCCAAAAGCTTTGTGTCGTGTGCACTCGGTAAAATAAATTAGTTTAACTTAATCAAGGAGAAGGAATGTCAATATATAAAGCGCCAGAAAACACTCCGGTGTGGGTTGATGAAGCAAGATGTAAAGCTTGTGATATCTGTGTATCAGTGTGTCCGGCAGGGGTCTTAGCAATGAAACTTGAGCCAAAATCAACTTTGGGAGCAATGATTGAAATTATTGAACCACAATCGTGCATCGGCTGTAATGATTGTGAATTAAGCTGCCCTGATTTTGCTATTTATGTAGCGGATAAATCTGAATTCAAGTTTGCAAAACTTTCAGATCAAGCAAAAGAGAGAGCTGAAGCTATCAAGAAAAATAAATACATGAAGCTTAGCGCTTAAAAGGAGCAAAATATGGAATTGAGAGAAGTAATTTCAACCGGTAACGATTTGGCGGCTGAAGCTGCGGTAGACGCAGGATGTATGTTTTTCGGAGGATATCCGATTACTCCATCATCAGAAGTAATGCATACTATTTCAGACCTTTTGCCTGAAGTAGGTGGAACATGTATTCAGATGGAAGATGAAATCGCAGGTATCGCAGCTGCAGTAGGTGCAGGTATGGCGGGTGTTCGCACTATGACTGCTACATCAGGTCCTGGGGTATCTCTTAAAGCAGAAAACCTTGGTTTAGCGCAAATGGCAGAGGTTCCTTTGGTTCTTGTCAACGTTATGCGCGGTGGTCCATCAACGGGTCTTCCAACACGTGTATCTCAAGGTGACGTACGTCAAGCGCGTAACCCATCACACGGTGACTATCGCTCTATTACCCTTTGTGCAGGGAACTTGGCTGAATGTTATACCGAAACGGTTCGTGCATTCAATCTTGCTGACCGTTTTATGCAGCCGGTAATCGTCCTTTTGGATGAGACAATCGGTCACATGCACGGTAAAGCAATGATCCCAACAGTCGAAGATGTTAAAAAAGGGATCGTTCCTCGTAAAGTATTTACAGGTGCACCTGCTGATTACCGTCCATACGGTGTCGGCGATGATGAAGCAGCGGTTCTTAACCCGATGTTCGAAGGGTATCGTTACCACTTTACAGGGCTTCACCATGATGGTAAAGGGTTCCCGACTGAAGAGATCGAAACGTGCCGTAAATTGATCCAACGTCTCGAAGACAAAGTTATGAATCACACAGATGAGCTTGAGTTGAACGAAGAGTATATGTGTGATGATCTCGAAGAAAACGATGTATTGATCATCGCTTACGGTTCAGTATCATTGGCGGCTAAAGAGTCGATCCGTCACCTTCGCGCAGCAGGTATCAAAGCGGGTCTTTTCCGTCCGATTACCCTTTGGCCGAGTCCGGCGACACGTATTAAACATTTCACCGACAAAGTGAAAAATGTTCTTTGTGTTGAGTTGAACATTCGTCAATACACCGAAGAAGTTGAGCGTGTTGCAAGCCGTCTCGATATTCACGGTTTGTATAAAGTGAACGGACGAGCTATCTCTCCGTATGAAATCGTTAACAAAGTGAAGGAGATCATCTAATGGCTTTCAATTATGACCAATATTTACGTTTAGAAAAAATGCCAACACTATGGTGTTGGGGATGTGGTGACGGTGTCATTCTAAAAGCCGTTATTCGAGCAATCGAAACTTGTGGTTGGAAACAAGATGATGTGTGTGTCGTATCCGGTATCGGATGTTCAGGGCGTTTCTCATCATACGTTGATTTTAACACGGTTCATACGACACACGGTCGTACGATCGCATTTGCAACTGGAATCAAATTAGCTTATCCTGATAAACACGTTATCTGTGTTGCGGGTGATGGTGATGCGATGGCAATCGGTGGTAATCATACTATTCACGGATGCCGCCGTAACATCGATATCAATTTCGTAATGATCAACAACTTCATTTATGGATTGACAAACTCCCAAACTTCACCGACAACACCTCAGGGTATGTGGACGGTGAGCCAAAAATCGGGGAATATCGACCCAACGTTCGATGCGTGTAAACTTGCGATTGCTTCAGGTGTTTCATTCGTAGCGCGTGAAACGATGCTTGATCCGAAAAAACTTGAAAAAGTTTTGGTAAAAGGGTTCCAACACAACGGATTTTCATTCTTTGATGTTATGTCTAACTGTCATATCAACCTTGGCCGTAAAAACAAAATGCAAAGTGCAATGGAAAACCTTGAGTGGATCGACAGCATTACAACTCCATTGAAAAAATGGGAAGCACTAAGCGAAGAAGAAAAAATGAATAAATTCCCTACGGGAGTTTTGAAACACGACGAAAATGCGAAAGAATACTGCGATATGTACAAAGAGGTACAAGCATTCCACCAAGGTAAACGTAAAGCGATTACCCAAAACGATTTCGCGAAGAAAATTTAAGGAGAACACTATGGCTAGAACATTAATGAGATTTACAGGTGTTGGCGGACAGGGTGTTCTTCTTGCGGGAGAGATTTTCGCTGCTGCAAAAATCAAAGAGGGTGGACACGGTCTTAAAACCGCTACCTATACCTCACAAGTTCGTGGTGGACCGACCGTTGTTGATATCACTTTGGACGATGAAGAGATTTTCTACCCGTATGCAAATGACGGTGAGATCGATTTCATGCTCTCTGTTGCCCAAGCGAGCTACAACCTTTTTAAAGGTGGTGTTTCTGAGGGTGGTACGATTGTTGTTGAGCCAAACTTGGTTCACCCGAGTGATGAAGATCGTAAACGATGGAACATCGTTGAGATTCCTATCATCACCATCGCAAAAGATGAAGTTGGAAACGTTATTACTCAATCGGTTATCGCTCTTGCGATTGCTAACACGTTTATGAAAGCATTGGACGATGAATTACTTCGCGGCGTTATGCTCTCAAAAGTACCGGCAAAAGTACACGATGTTAACAACAAAGCGTACGATCTCGGTAAAAAATACGCTCTCGAAGCGATGGCTTCTTAATTTTCCGCTTAGGCGGGAAATTCCCCCGACAGACTAATTTTTCCCTTTCCATCCCACTTAATCTATAGTTTGATACCCTGTCATAACACAAAAGGAGTTCATTATGTCAAGATTTGAAGCACTATTCGAAGACGAAGACGATATTTTCAGCGGTTCACCGCAATCGAAGTATTGGGATATCGCCAAACAAGTGAGTGAAGATTTATACCAGTATGATTTTGATGAAATTATTACGAAAATTGCGGTTATGGAAAAGATGCTGATGCAACAACACCATGAAGATGATCTCAACCGCATTGTAGAGAGTTATGCCCTGATGAATCAAGAAGAGATCGAATTGCATAAAAAAAGTCTCTACATGGAATACGCAGGACGTTTGATCTATAAACTTTCCGATTAAGATTTAATCTAATATCCCCTATAATTACGTTTAGGTACAACAGGTGATAGCTTGGAACTAGTAATCCCAAGAGGTAAAGTCCGGGCTGCTGTAGGACACGGTTCCATCTAACGGATGGCCATGGTAACATGAGGGATAGTGCAACAGAGAGTAGACCGCCGATACTTTAGTATCGGTGAGGGTGAAACGGCGGGGTAAGAGCCCACCAGTTTCTTAGGCAACTAAGAGAGCTATGTAAACCCAACCGGGCAGCAAGAAACAGATGGTTAGCGTCCTACATCGCTATTGTTTCGCTAGAGGCCTAGAGTGATCTAGGCAGTAGATTAATTATCACTTCATCCAGAACCCGGCTTACGTTGTACCTAACTTCTGCCATAATTACGAAAATCAATGATACAATTTTAAATACAGCAATTGAAAGAACAATAGAGGACGTAAGAATGCATACGCTCAGACTCACTATCCATGATACGATTTACGATAAGTTAATGGGTCTTTTAGAGATTCTTCCGAAAGATAAAATTGAGATTATCGAAGAAAATGAATATCCTGCTATCTCGTTTGACGAAGCAAAACTCAAAGTAGAGCAGGCTATCAACAATATCTCTAAGAATGAGGGAATTGATCTATCTCATGCTATCGAAAAAGTGATCCACTCTTAAATGACCTATCGCGTCATCGTCGAACCCGAAGCTCTCCAAGACCTAATTAGTATTTATAACTTCATCTCTAAAAACGACTCCAAGAA
>NZ_JBAQPS010000329.1:0-6200 GCF_049305995.1 Sulfuricurvum sp. | reverse complement strand
ATACATATTAATATCCAAACTATCTGCAAGTTCCTGAAGAGTAGCTATTTCAGCAGTAATGCGATAAATCCAAAAAATATTTTTGTCTTTTTCGATGAGAGAGAGGGATTTGCGTTTTGCCTCTTTGAAATGAAAAAGAGCATTATCATGGTGCTTGAATTTCAGCGCATTAATACCCAAATAAAAATGAGTTTGTCCATCATACACTCCACCGCTTACATTAGCAAGTGATGCTTGCATTTTTTCCATCTTTGGATCGGTTACGCTCAGATAAACGAGCTGATTAAATCCTCGCATGGTTATTAGTTGAGAAAGTGTTTCGTTATCAATGAGATGATTGAAATGCTCTTGTCGATAGGTATTTCCAGAGATCAGGAAGAGTTTCATAGAGGGTTCTACATCACTGTAAAGGGCAAAATGGTTATTATAATTCATCGTTCTAAGCCATTGAATATCTCCGAAACGATCCCCTAAACGCATTGCAATCAATTCACGTTCATAACTTTGTAAGCGTTGTGCTTTTATTGGCGAAATAGCAAGATAGAGGCAATCATCTTGTTCTATATTCATAAGTTCGGTAGATACTTTTTGCATACATTCTGAGGTATAGCGTATTTCGGGCTCATCAGTTTTTGCGGCATAATCAAATAAAAAACGTTCATTGACATTATCAACTTGATAAAATGCTTCTGAAGCCTCTGAGGCATTAATATCTTGTTTTAAAAACTGCCAGATAAGAAAGTTTTTTTCACGAGATGCAGGTTTATCGTTGATTTGATCGATGGTAATGGCTGAGAGTGTTCCGCACAAGAGTACGGAAAGTAGAAACGTCGATCTCATCCAAGAACCAACGCATTGATTATATTGATGAGGACAATATCGATAACATTAAGTGCAACAATCAAAATGATTGGAGACAAATCCAAACCATTAAAGACAGTAGGGATAAATCGACGAATTAAATCATAGGCAGGTTGCGTTAAACGATAGATGACTTGTACGATCGGATTATATGGATCAGGTCGCACCCACGTTAAAAGTGCTCCGATAATGACTACCCAAATATAAACCGTAAGCAGGGAGTGGACGATACCGCCTAGACCTGAAATTATTCCTGATATCATTTGACCACCTCTTTAAGATAATTTTTGATATGGGTATAGAGATCATTCATCTCAGGACCGTGTTCCGCACCACTGAGAAGAAGTCGGAGCGGTTTAAAAAGATTTTTTTCTTTTAGACCACTGTGCTCTATCAAATAAGCTTTGTATGACTCATAATCATCAAAATGGGGAGCTTTTAGGGTTAGCTCACGTAATACATCAAACCCTTCTTTATTATATTCCTCAGAAACAACTTTAGGGGCAAAAATGGCACCGATTTTGGTACGAAGCTCTTTAAGGGTACTCACCTCTTCCAAAAAGAGTTTAGCAAGATTTCCGATCTCTTCATCGGCAAAACCAATATATCGAGAGAGTTCTTTTGGATCAAGTCCACGGAGGTGTTCACGATTGATAAATTTGAGCTTATCGATATCAAATCGCTCAGGCGTTTTGGAAAGAGTTTTTAAATCAAACCATTTAATAGCCTCTTTGAGAGTGAAAATTTCACACGGAGGTTTATTCCCCATTAAAATCAGATAGTTCGTGATAGCTTCGGGCAAATACCCCTCTTCAAGGAGCCATTTGATACTTACGGAGTTCTCAAGGATACTCGGCAGATGAACGTATTCGACTTTTTTGGTATAACCCAGTGCTTCATGAATCGCGATTTGTTTAGGGGTGTTACTGAGATGATCTTCGTCACGGATGATGAGGGAGATATCCGAGAGCATATCATCCACCGCACACGCAAAATTATAAGTTGGGTATTTATCGGCGCGCATCAAAATAAAACTATCAATGTCATCGGCGGAAAAGGTACTTTCACCTTTGATAATATCGGTAACCGTAATCGAATATATCGGCTTTTTGAGACGAATCGTAAATGGGAGAGGATTGTCGATAACCTCTTCAGGATGGAGGTTTTCACACGCACCATCGTAACGATAAGCAATTTTACCCTCTTTGGATGCTTCACGCTTTTTTTCCAAAGTTTCAGAGGTACAAAAACAGTTAAATGCTTTTTTATCTTGAAGGAGTTGAAGTGCCATAGCACGATGAAAACGAAGGTTATTGCTTTGAAATTGTTGCTCTTGGTATTCGATCCCAAACAGTGCCAAAATCTCAAAAATCTCTTTTTCTTTTCCGGGGATATTACGCTCTTTATCGATATCTTCGATACGGATGAGAAGCGGTTCTTCTCGTTGAACGGAACAGATATAGTTAAACAATGCGACGCGAAGATTGCCGATGTGCATATCTCCCGTCGGACTTGGAGCGAAACGGAGCATAAACGGTTCCTACATTTTTTTTGTTATTCTAACAGATTCTCTATTTGAGAGAGCTTTTATCGAGCAGCAGTGCCTGTGCGTAGGATGCAATTTGGTATTCTTCATCGGTAGGAATTACGAGTAATTTAACGGTAGAATTATGTTGATGAATAAAAAGTGCATTATGAGTATTTTGTTCATCATCTATGCGGATGTCTAAATGATCCAACTTCTCACACATCGTCTTTCTTACTAAAGCAGAGTGTTCTCCTATCCCCCCAGTAAAAATTATAGCATTTACACCATCTAATACAGCCATATAGGCACCGAGCTGTTTTCGTAAACGGTAGCAAAACATCTCTACAGCCAATTCTGCATTCGGTTCACCTGCATTTTTAGCTTCAATAATACGGCGTAAATCATTCGTGCCGGCGATTGCGATCAAACCGCTTTGTTTATTCAACAATATCTCTATTTCATCGATAGTTAGATGTTTTTCTCGCATCAAATAACCAATGATTGATGGATCGATACTACCGCTACGGGAACCCATCATAAGACCTTCCAAAGGCGTCATACCCATCGACGTATCGATACTAATCCCCTGACGTATTGCACAGGCACTGACACCGTTGCCAATATGAAACGTGATAAGATTCAATATTTCACGAGGCAATCCTAAATGTTCAGATCCTTTGCGACTAACATAATCATGTGAGCTGCCGTGAAATCCGTAACGTCTTATATGGTAGTTTTCATACAAATCATGGGGGAGGGGATAGCGATAGGCATAAGGAGGCATTGTTTGATGAAACGATGTATCGAATACTGCGATATGAGGAACATTCGGGGCAATGGTTCGAGCAGCCATAATCCCTTCGATATTAGCAGCGTTATGAAGCGGTGCGAGAGGAACCAGACGGCGAATTTCGTCAATAAATAGATCATTGATGATTACCGGAGCATAAAACTGGTCACCTCCATGGACGACACGATGAGCAAATCCCTCTATCTGGCAAATATCGATGTTGTGTCGAACCAAAGCAACACCCATTTGGATAAATCCGTCGTGATAGTCCAAGACTTCTTCGATCAGACCATGATCGATCATTTCAAGTGTTGCGGCATTATATACACTGTATTTGATTGATGAACTTCCGGCATTGATAACAATGATGCTCATTTCTCTTCACTTTGCGTCTGGATTGCTGTAATAAGAATTGTATTGACAATATCAGCAACACTGCATCCTCGGCTGAGATCGTTGATTGGCTTTTTGAGCCCCTGTAAAATCGGACCGATAGCCACTGCATTCGATGAACGCTGAACTGCTTTATAGGTATTATTCCCTGTGTTAAGGTCGGGAAAAATAAAAATAGTGGCACACCCAGCCACGGGTGATTCGGGGAGTTTGATGCGAGCGACATCTGGGTCAATAGCAGCATCGTATTGTATCGGTCCTTCGATGAGTAGTTCAGGATGGAGCGATTTAACGATTTGGGTGGCTTCTCGTACTTTATCAACATCACTTCCATGCCCAGAATCTCCCGTAGAGTACGATAACATGGCAATTCTCGGTTCGATCCCGAATTGTTTGGCGGTAAGTGCTGAAGCAATGGCAATCTGAGCAAGCTCCTCGGCATTGGGATCTTGGTTCACGGCACAGTCCGCATAGACCAATACGTTATTTGACATACACATAAATAAGAGGCTTGAGACGAGAGTGATGGGTAGGCTAGTTTTGATAATTTGTAATGCAGGGAGGATAGTGTCTTGGGTTGTATGAATCGCGCCGGAAACCATACCATCCGCATCACCGTTATGTACCATCATGGTTGCGAAATAAGTTCGGTGAGTCATCGCATCTTGTGCTGTATGAAGACTCATCCCTTTGTGTTTGCGCAAACGATAGAATTGTTCAACATAGATTTGCATCAGAGGGGAGTTGCTAGGATCAATGATGGTTGCTTTAGAAAGATCCAATCCCAACATACCGGCTTGGTTTACAATAGCAATCGGGTCACCAAGCAATATCAGTTCAACCGCTTCACGCCGAAGCAGCATATCAGCAGCTCGAAGTATCCGTTCATCATTGCTTTCAGGCAATACGATCCGTTTGCGATTATGATGAGATCGCTGATAAAGACCGTATTGGAACATTGAGGGGGTAATAATATCCGTGCGGGAAGTTTGAAGCAATGTTGTGATGGTTTCACTATCCACTGCACGCATGAATTCTCCCATTGACAAAGCAATTTTACGATCATGTATTGGGCAAAAAGAGGGAACGATATGATCGATGAGAATAGCACTTTGATAGGTGTCGTTGGTAACACTAAGGATGGCAATATTACACTCGGAAATTCCCCTTATGAGTTTTAAGAATGGCTCAGGAGGTATAATCCCTCCTGTGAGTAAAATACCTGCAATCGATGGAAAATCACTCGAACGGTTGGCATATATGACACTTAAAATCACATCAAGACGATCCCCAGGAACAATAATCAGATCCCCCTCTTCGAAATGGGTGATGAGATGTTCGATAGTCATCGCCGCGATTTTAGGTTGCTTGATGGTTCGTTCCAAATCTTCTTGCGTGCCAAAAATAAGATCGGCGTTGAGAGAGCGTTTTACTTCCGCAATACTGAGAGTATTGAGTTCATCCAACTCTCGTATCAAAAAAATCGGGGGACTATGTTCGTGAGTTTGACGTTCAAAGCAACGATGTTCGTCATCATCAAGACGGTTGACTATGATACTTAAAAGATCAATATGTTCATTTTTGAGCGACAATCGCTCCATGGCTATTTCATGTAAAAGGTGTTCAGAGCTTTTTGCCTTGGCATTAACGACGAAGAGATAGGGAGATTGGAGATTTTTAGCGATCGTATGGTTAAAATTATGAGAGAGGATAGTCGAGAGTGCTGAAGGGTCAAAGCCCTGAATCAAAACAAAATCGTACACTTTTTCAAGGACATGGTACTGTTCGATAATAGTTTCGATCACTTCGGATTCTCTATTCTCAGAGAGGAGGGATTCGAGTGCATCCAAAGAATAGCTAAAACAGCTTTGTTCTATTTGCTCTAGTGCAAAATGTTCTATCATAAAATGAATGTCATTATCGTTTTTTTCGGAGATGATCGGTTTGTAAAATGCGATATTGCCAAGGCGGCTTTTGAGTAGTTCCATGATACCCATCGAGACAAACAGCGATCCTGCATTGGGTTCAAGTGAAGCGATGTAGAGATTTTTAACGCTCATTGAAAAACTCCTGAGTTTCATAGGAGCATAGTAACATGAATAAAATAAATAAACGGAAATTTAAAGTGGTGACCCCAAGGGGATTTGAACCCCTATGGCCAGAATGAAAATCTGGAATCCTAACCATTAGATGATGGGGCCACTTTAAAAAAAGAAAGACACAGGAAAACCTGAGCCGAAATTATAAAACTATATTGCTGAAAAAGAGATAAAGCAATATAGTTTTTTCCCACAACAGTGAGAAGCAGGAAAATTAGTCGTTATAAAATGAACGAAGTGCACGGATAATAACAGCATTTTTAGAGATGCTCTCTGCTTTTGCATTATCATCAACCAACTCATAAACATCTAAAGGCAATGAAATTGAGAATGTTTTAGTTTCAATCTTTTTACGTCTTGATACAAGGCTTGTGATATTTTGAAGCATCTCAAGAATTTTTTTCGTATCAATCGGTTTTTGGATGAAACTGTTAACACCTACTTCGATTGATTCAGAAATTTTTTGAATATCATTACTTGCAGAAATAACGATAATAATTTGTGAAGGATTGATCGCACGGATACGGCG
>NZ_JBAQPS010000328.1:0-3219 GCF_049305995.1 Sulfuricurvum sp. | reverse complement strand
GACGTAAAGGGATTAATATAATCATACCGATACTCAATCGGACTGTATTCCGCTTTCAAAGAGAGCTGAGGGTTCACATGCGCTTCAATGCCTCCAAATACGCTTCCTCCGCCGAATTTTGTACTTTTGAGAAAAGTTATCCCTCGATCGTCCGCATTATTAGCACCATACTTACGTAAGTCTTCTCCTCCCATTCGCCCCAGTGCGTATCCACCGCTCATTTCGAGAAAATCAAATCGTTTCGTTGCCACCAAATATTTGGAAGAGTACAATCCCGTACCGTGGATGTCGTCAAATCCTATCGCAACGGCAGGTGATAAACCATCTTCCTTGGAGAGGAGAAATTTCATATCAATGGCTTTGTCTTTGTATTCACCATACCCATCAGAATCAACAAATCCACTCATCCCTTGAACCTGAGTCATTCGAAGATTTATTTCCAATCTGGGCAAAGGGGCAATCGTCAATCCATAATAAATAAAGGGATCACCGTAGTAGAGGTGGGGGCGAATACGCCAATCATCCATGACCCGTGCATTTGGCATCTCAATCAAACCGGTTTTCCCGCTGTTTTGGGCAGAATAATCCGAATGCGTTTGATTGGCTGGAATAACGATCTCCGCATGTAGAACCAATGTTGTCGATAAAACTATCGAGAGATTTCTCAAATATTCTCCTCAATCGAGGGTTGTTTTCGAAAAAATTCAAGCAAAAATATGCCGAATATCCCTACGATCAAAGATGTAATAAACGAAACAACCACTATCATTCCACGCTTTGGTCCTACCTTGTCTCGTTCGTACGCAACGGATGGAGCAGTGATCATCTTAACGTTATAAAGTTCGCTGGAGTGTGCCAACACTTTTTTTTGAATCAAGCCTGACATTAGCTGCGACAACTGTGTTTTAAGGGCAAGATCACTGCTTTTTTGGAGTTCTTCATCGTAATAACGGATTTTTTTATCTATATCCGAAAGCTCATTCTTACGAAGTGATTCCGATGCGTACGCTAAAAAAAGTTTCACTGCATCGCGCGAAAGAAGCGCATCAGGATCACTATAAGCCACTGTAATAACAGAGGTTTTTTTATCGCTGGCGATTGATAATTTCCCTTTGAATACCTGATACGTACTAAACAGCAATCTTTCGCGTTCTTTCTCACTTGGACGTTCTAATGTCACCTCAGGAGATGATTTCAACATCCGATAAATACCCTCATACCCCAACGCAAAACGATAGTTTTTATCTCCATCTGGACGGTTTAGCCGTTCAAAGAGTCCTGATTTTAGTAAAAACTCACGCATCCAACGATAATCATCGAGATAAAGCTGATACGCTTGATCGGCCTGTAACTCTCCACCCCCCAAATCAACACCTGCCATACCTGCCAAGGCTCCGAGTCCACCGAGAGAAGCTGATTTGGATTGTTCTTGCGGAACCAAAACAGCTTGAGAATTATAAATATTAGGTTTAGACAACCCCCATATAACGGACATACCGGTCACAATTAATGTAAAAACAATAAGCTTTATTTTATGCTTGCCAATCGTTCGAGCAAGCTCACGAAGATCGATCTCATCTTCTTGGGTCGTTATTGGATCGTTTTGCATTATAGTGCTCCGATCGTATCAAGAGCCGCAACCGATACTGCTAGTTGATACAAAATTGCCGTAATGTCTTTGGCTAGTTGCATCCCGCTATACGTACTAATATACATTGGAACAATAATCACATCACCCGGACCGACTTTCGTCGATGATCCAAGTAAATACGATGTTTTAAATCCTTCCGCTTCTCCGTTAGCATGAACCACAAAAATATTTTTCTCATCAGCACTCTCTTTAAGACCACCGGCTTTGGCCAAATAATCATCCAGTGTGAGTTCTGCATTATAAACAATCGCATTAGGATTTAGCACCTGCCCTTGCACCATAACGCTATCTTCGCGTTCCGGAACGTACAGGGCATCCCCATTTTTCAGAAGAATATCCGAACTGCTACCTTCGAAGCGACGTATGTCATTTTGTAAATTAATCGCCAAACGCCCTACGAATTGCGTTTTTTTAACTTCCGCTTTAAGTGTTTCTAACATCGTAACCAATTGCGCTTTATCACCTGCATTTTGCCCTGCTTCAGTAGGCTGCGTCGCAATAAACATAATACGTTGTTCAAGATCTTTGATTTGACGTTCCACCCCTTCTCGTTGACGCAACTTTAGCTCTTCTCGGGTAAATACCGCACCTTGAACGTACGCTGCATCCGTAAAACCGCCGACACGTTTAAGCAGATCACTAAGAGTATCACCATCTTCAATCGGATATTCACCCGGATATTTGACTTTTCCTTGGATTTTAACCGATTTACGCTCATTCCACTGTGCGACTTTAAAGATGGTTACTTCATCATAATTGGTAAGAAGTGGTGAGCGTTCACCCATGACGTCCGACATTGTTATCTCTTTTACCTCTCGTGTACGGATACCGTTCACAATCGAATAACGGACAATTTCTATTTTTTCATTGCTCGCCTTATCGGTTAAACCACCCGCTGCTTGAATCAATTTTTGTAAGCTAAACTCACCATCTCCGATAGGATATTCGCCCGGCGCATAAACTTCTCCGTTAATCGTTGCTTTTTTCATCGGGTTAAGGGTATAAAAGCCCATAACTTTTACTTCATCAAATACATTTAATGCAATATTAGGTGTCATGGTCATATCGACTGTTTTTACTACTTGCCGATGGTTTTTTTGCTCTTTTGAAATAATTGTAATTTTACTTCTATCAATCAGACAGTTCATTCCAGCTGTTCCAAGTAACGCTTCAAGAGTCATTTTATCAAAAAATTTATACTCTCCCGGACGGGTAACACACTCTCCCGATATTCTAACAACCGGTTTTTCCGCGACCATTGTCTGATTTAAAATAAAGAGTTCATCTCGATTTTTTAAAGCAATTTTCTCTTTTCCACTGAGAGTATCTTGGAGCGAAAATCCAATCAGTTCTTCTTTAAGATTTGCATTGGTACGCTTGATAATCGCATAATCAAAATAGGTATCCTCTAAAAATACTCCTCTAAGGGTATTTTGGGTAATTTCTCGCTGAAAAAACTCTTTTATCTGAATACCTTCTTGAATCAGCGGCCAAAATCCCGGTTTAACAACATTACCATAAAGAGTAATTCCACGAAGATTACTTTTATCTAAATCATGAATATAGAC
>NZ_JBAQPS010000327.1:0-1844 GCF_049305995.1 Sulfuricurvum sp. | reverse complement strand
ATCTTACTTTGGAACAGACAACATCTCAGCACCCAAATACTCCATTGGAAATAGAACGTTTCTCCTATTTTTACAAAGATTCATTGACCAGTCTTTACAGCCCTGGCTATCTGAATTATCTCTTTTTGGAACCTGATTTTAAAAAATATATAAAACTCCACTTTATCACTCTGCACCACATGAATCAGCTTAACAAACAGCATGGTTGGGATAAAGGAGATGAACTTTTAAAACGATATGCACAAATGCTTCAAACACGCACTCCTGAAGATCCGATTATTCGCTTCCAAGGAGATGATTTTATTATTTTTAAAACATCTTCGGATGATATTGATATAGCCACGGACTACACACCCGAATGGCTCAACCAGTACGGTATTTCCGTCTCTTGTCAAGAATTTAGAATTGATGATTTAAAGATAGAAACACTCGAAGCATTCCAAGCCATACTCACACAAACAGCATTTGATCATTATAAGTTATAAAAAAAAGCATTTTAGATGTTCCATTCTCCACTATTGGATACAGGATGCGGTGCCGGAAGCATTTGAACAAAGGTACGCACTTCTCGGATCAGTTGTAGTTGCTTATTATTCAACCACTCTCGCAATAAATTACCATTCTGCACATCATAGCTAATACTAAAAGCTACCTTCATTTGCGTTCCCTCATAGACAGGAACAGTGTAAAGCCAAACTGCCTTAATCATGATTTTAATATTTGACAGTATGAGTTCCGCATCCAATTCTTTTCCTTTTACAGAAGATAATGCAACCAACAAAAGTGCATTATCTGTTTGTATTGACGTACCTTTTTCTGATACATCTCGTAAAAAAACTGGATGTTTTTTCCCATCAAGAGACACTATCATTTGATCATCATGAGACGTAGCATAGCGTATTACTTGACGTAAATGAAAACTTTGGGCAACTATTTGGATATTATGCAATGTCACTTCAGATCGAATCAAATCATATTGTAAAACTTCACTAAGAAGCATGTTATCTCGTTTACTACCGATCAGCCATTTTGTACCAATTTGAGCTGCACAAAGCTGTTTTTTTTCCACTCCAATAATAATTTTTCCCTTATGGGCATGATGAAGCGTACACTCCCCTTTTATCGGTATCCCTTTGTACAAAACAAGAGAAGGAAACCGACCATCTTCCAAATTACCAAATATTTTATTGATTAAAGTAGCTTCATCTTTATTGGCTTTAAAATGTGACGTATCATTATCACTGTGTATATCTCTTAATATACGAGTTTGATCGACAAGTTTGATCGATTCATGACTCAAGCGAACAATAACAAAGACATCTATATTATCATACGATTGCCGATCAATTTGAAAATGTTTATCACGGTATAAAAAAAGATTATTGTGCAAGAAAAAATCACATAAAGATTCATGAGATGCCTCTTTTAAATCTACCATCTCACCGATAATACTGATTACATCATCACTCCCTAAATTTTGAAGGAGTAATACATTTTTAAGATGGTCGTTAAGGAAGAAAAGTTTTTGTTCTTTAAAAAACATCACCCCTACAGGGAGATGCTTGTACGCGTCAAAAAGTTCTTTTAACGCTTCGGTCATAACACGATTACTTTGTACTTCGTTTCGGATAGGCCATCGCTATTACGATAGCGATCACTGCATAAGTCCACGGTACGAAATCAGGAACCGGAACGGGATCACCTTTTGCGTAGGAATGAAGACCTGCGAGATAGTAGTTCACCCCGAAATAGGTCATGAGTACCGATGTAAATGCCAACAGCGATACGACACTAAAGATATAGTCACTATAGGCACCTTTGATCATACGCAAGTGAATAACCAC
>NZ_JBAQPS010000326.1:0-4476 GCF_049305995.1 Sulfuricurvum sp. | reverse complement strand
TATTTGGATACGAACCTCACACACTTTTTACACCAATGGCGAAATACTACAACGGCTCCAATTGCTAAAGGAAATTACACCCATATCTATTTAAGTGCAAATTCATACCAAGATAAAAAGCTTGCTTTGACTTTTGATGATTCTCCGGATGAAAACAATACAGGAAAAATTTTAGATATTTTAAAACACTATAACATAACTGCTAATTTCTTCATGATTGGTTCCACTATGACAGATTATAATGCCACAGTAACCAAACGAGCATTTGATGAGGGACATTTGGTTTTGAATCACAGTTTTAACCACCCTCACTTTACTAAAATAGATCCTGAAAAAATCATCTATGAACTTAATGCAACATCCAAAAGAATTGAAAATATTACGGGAAAATATCCTCTCTTTTTCCGTCCGCCTTATGGTTCAATTAATCAGAATGTGATGGATACAATCACTACACAAGGATATACTACGATTCTTTGGTCTCTCGATTCTCTTGATTGGGCACTAAAAGATAAAGATGCTATCACAAAGAATGTCATTAACCACGTCCGCAATGGTGATATCATTCTAATGCATAGCGGTCTCTCCAATCATGCAAGTGTCGAAGCACTTCCTAAAATCATAGAAAAGCTTCAGAATCAAGGATATCTATTTGTACGACTCGATGATATGCTTGCGATCAAAGCATACAGGTAAATACAGTATCTTTACGCTATAATGTTGCTACCATTCGCGCTCATGTGACAGAGACTGCTTCATGTTTCCCCCCTCTTGAATGAGGCAAAACCCTAAGGACTTATTATGTCATCAACCATTAAACGCCAAAACCATCGTATTCACCCATGTAACCAACTTCAAAAAAATGAACTTGTTCAATTTCTTATCGAACGCAACAGCGGGAAAAAAATTTTAATCATTACTTCAGATGATGCGTCATTTCTAACAAATACTTTTACAGGAGATAATCTTATCCTACTCAGTGATGCAGAGTTGGCAAAAACTCCTGATTTACGCTGTGAAGTGCTTATCAGCTACGATCTTCCCGAAAAAGCAATCGTCTATATGTCACGATTTGCTCGTGCATCTGAATACGCTCTTATCACCCTCGATGCAGAAGATCAAAAACGACTCTACCCTATCGAACTGCTCAATGGACGAACTATCGTCCAAGAGGTAGTTAAAGGGTTCGAACCCGATTTCGGAATTGCCGTAGACAATCAGCAAAAAGCCGAAGCAAAAGCACGCCGTGCCGAGCGCGAAGCTCGTGATGCTCAGGACCCAAGAAATCGTGATAAAAAACCGGTTCGTGATACCCGTCCAGAGCGTAAACGTGACGATGCACCGCGCAGTGATCGACGTCCTGCACGCGGAGAGGATGATGGTTTCAGCGCCAAAAAACAGCATAACAGCAAACCGCGTTTCGTAGGCAAAGATGAAAATGGGAAACCGATCTTCGAAGGGAAAACGCGCGAGCGTAACCACTACATCGACGGTACACCGCGTACCGATGCTGAAAAAGCGGCCCGAACGCCTTATAGCAGCAAACCGAAATTTTTCGGTGATAAAGAAAAAAGCTCGGATGATCGTAAACCATCCGATCGAGAGAAAAAACCATATGGAGATAAGAAACCGTTTGGGGAGAAGAAGCCTTATGGAGATAAAAAACCATTTGGTGAGAAAAAACCATACGGAGATAAGAAAGAATTTGGGGACAAAAAACCGTACGGCGAGAAAAAACCTTACGGTGACAAACCCGCTTTCGGAGAAAAAAAGCCTTACGATAAAGATGGTAAAAAATCCTATGGCGACAAGAAGCCGTTTGGAGATAAAAAGCCCTACGGCGATAAAAAACCATATAGTGATAAGAAGCCCTATGGTGATCGAAAGCCCTCCGACGCACCTGCGACACCAAAACGTGCTCCACGCCGAATAGACGTTAAATCATTCAAATCACCGAAAGATAGTGAATAAGAGAAAACCTATGGCCATTATCTCAATCGCATCGACCAAAGGGGGAGTCGGTAAAACCTCCCTCGCTTTTTCTCTCGCCAAAGACCTGCGCTATCGTTATGCTACCAACGATATGTCGATTGTATTGACCAAATATAAAAATGCTCGCTATTATCCAAATAAAATCCCTCTCTATCCCGATACCGTCTATGATTTTGGTGGATTTGAAAATCCTCATGCGAATGAGATTTTGAGAGAATCAGACATCATTATCCTCCCCACGACGAACGATCTCAACTCAATTATGAAAAGTTTGGTATTTATAAAAGCATTTCGGGAAAAAACGATCCTCGTATTCGCCAATATGCTCGAAAATCCGAATGACGCTGTAATGATTAAAGAGAAGATACATGAACATTTCCCCAATCTCGCCTTTACTTATCTACGCCGAACGAAACTGCTTAAAAATGCGCTAGAAAGTGGGATGAGTGCTACTGAACTCTACGAGAGCACCAATCACACCCAACATCTGTACAAACAAGCATATGGAGAATATTCGAAGATTTTGAAACTTTTTAGTGAAGAGAACTAGCTCGTTATTCCCAACTCGATCAGAAATCCAATTTTTTGGGATGCTTCCTCGGGTCACGCCTGAAGAACTTGTGCCCTTTGGGTATGACAGGCAATAGTCTCTTTTTTCACTTCCAATCGATCGT
Organism: Sulfuricurvum sp.; assembly: GCF_049305995.1. Taxonomy (GTDB): domain Bacteria; phylum Campylobacterota; class Campylobacteria; order Campylobacterales; family Sulfurimonadaceae; genus Sulfuricurvum. The sequence goes on along the minus strand of NZ_JBAQPS010000326.1, from coordinate 1,810 downwards.
ACATTGCGAGCATATTGCGATAATCAGCGTGCAGTATAGTATTCACTAAAAATTGTTCCCCACTCACAATGCCTACCGCCCTCTCAACTCTCTCCATAGTATAAAGATCATACAGAGCTTGTCGGTATTCGCTAAACTCTAATCCTAACTCCGCCATTTGAATCAACTCGACAATCAGAACACTCATCGTATTGGTACTAAATTCCAAATAACTGACGGCCTCTTCGATATTTCCGAGCATCAAATGCATCTGCGCTTTGAGTTCTCCGATCGTAAAATTCTCTTCGAAAATCACCCCTATAAATTTTTCCACATTCAGATGATCTTCGAGAGCTTCGATCTCGTCCAACACTGTTTCAGGATCGTACTCGGCAAAATTTAAAATCACTTCACGATACATTTTCCCTCGATTACGGTTGTTATAGACCAAATCATCGATTGGGTACACCTCAGAGACTCCGGGGATAACCATCTGGCAGGAGTAAAAATCCAGATAATTGTAATCACGGATATAAATATCTCTCCCCATAGAGGTAAAAATTGCACTGAGATAGGCGAACTCTTCTGCGGTACTATTTCCACTGTATCCCCACGGTGAGAGTTCAAAACTCTTTTTAGCGCTTAGAAACTGTATCCCCATCTTGCCGTTGGAATCGATAAAATGTGATTCGATATTAAAGCTCTCAGAAACGATCGACATATCAAACGTCGGTACTTCAAAACTCTCTAGATTCTCCAACCCCCGTCCTTGCATCAGCTCGGTCATTGTCCGCTCCAGCGAGACTTCGAGGATCGGATGCGCACCGAACGAGACGAACAGTGTTGCGTTTGCAGGATTGATAAATGAGATCGCCGTAACGGGATATTTACCCCCCAATGACGCATCCAAAACATGAACAATGTACCCAAGTTCGCGAAGCTTTACTAAATCGCTGTAGAGACGCTCGAACTGCGCTAAAAACTCATCGCCGTAATGAGGCAGTGCATACCCCTCTTTAATAATTTCTATTTTGGCATATCTCTCTAAAATCTCGCTCATTGCCTGCACTTGCGCCTCTTGCGCCGTGTTCCCCGTTGCAAGCCCGTTACTGACGTAGAGATTGCTGAGTATATTGATCGGAAAATAGACGTTCTCATCGCTTTTTAGCTTTTTAAAGGGAAGTGAGACGATTTTATCTTCGATATCACTATTAAAATCGAGAAGTTCATCCTGACTTAGTTCACCGGAGGGATCATACAGTTCCATCAATTCAGGAGTCAAATATCCCCCTTCGAAATCAAACTCTACCTCATCAGGATAATATTTTCGCTCAGGTAGATGAAAATCGATAAAAAAGTTGTTGGTTTGGAGCCGCTCGATATACTCCCCTAGAGCACTTGCCATAGAAGCCTCTGAATAGATCCCTTTACCGTTAGAGTAAATGTGTTTTGGTGCTTCGAGCGAGGCGAGATTGACCGAATAGCAGTGACCCAGAGGGTGCTTTTCATGCGAATAAACAACTGCGCACTCCATGTCACGTAATACACTCTCCATTTTTTGGATAGATTCTTCTAGCGGAGCATTTTTAGAGGCTAAATTCATATTGGTTCACTTCAGATAAATTGTCGATAAGTATAGCTAAAAGAGTTAATAAATTATTGCCTTATCTACGTTAAGATATCAGTATTATTTAAATAAATTGAGGTTACTGTGATAGAAATGTTATTGGGATTAAATTTATTCTTACTCTTTATAATGATTGGTTTATTTATAATATGGATATGGGCGATGATTGATATCATTACCTCAAAATTTAATGAAGATATAATG
>NZ_JBAQPS010000325.1:0-7976 GCF_049305995.1 Sulfuricurvum sp. | reverse complement strand
AGATAAATTGCTCCCATCCCTCACAACGGGTGATGCAATCGATATTCAAACCATCACCCCTGAACCGCACTTTACCGAACCACCATCACGCTACTCCGAAGCGAGTTTGATTAAAAAACTCGAAGCCGAGGGGATCGGGCGTCCATCAACCTATGCACCGACCATCAGTACCTTGCAAGCACGTAACTACATCGAAATCGAGAAACGTGCTATTCAGCCGACCGAGATAGCGTTTACCGTGACAGAGATGCTAGAGACCCATTTTAACGAGATTGTCGATGCCAGCTTTACCGCGACGATGGAAGAGACTCTCGATGAGATCTCTGAGAGCGGCAAATCGTGGCACAAAATTTTGCTCGATTTTTATTATCCGTTTTTGGAACAAATCGAAGCAGGGAAAACCAACATCGTCAGCCTAAAAATGGCGAAACCGCTCGGACGCAACTGCCCTCAATGCGGAAGTGAGCTGTTACTACGCTCAGGTCGTTTCGGTGAGTTTATCGCGTGCAGCGGTTTCCCAAAATGCAAATACACCGAACAAACCGAAGAGAACCAAAAAGAGAACCCTGCAACTCCGGATGAAGTAAGCGAAGAGGTATGTGACAAATGCGGCAGTGCAATGGTGGTCAAAAACGGTCGCAACGGGAAATTTTTGGCGTGCAGCGGCTATCCGAAATGTAAAAATACCAAAACATTAAACCAAGAGACCAAGTTTTCCGAAGTACCGTGTCCTGAATGCGGCGGAAAACTACTATGGCGTCAATCACGCAGAGGGGCTTTTTGGGGATGTGAATACTATCCAAAATGTAAATTTATCTCCAAATTTGAGCCTAGTGATAAAAAATGTGAAGTCGAAGGATGTGGCGGAGCATTGGCTCCACGAACCTACCGTAACAAAGAGGTGTACGAGTGTGTCAAATGTAAAGACCGTACACCGCGAGAAGAGACGAATGAATAAAATAATCTCGTCATCCTCGGGCTTGACCCGGGGATCCATCCCCGATAAAATCAAGCTGGATTCCCGCCTACGCGGGAATGACGTTGTATTATGAAAATAGGTCTACTCTCCGATACCCACTCCAAAAAAGGGCGATCCCAACGGGTGATTGATCATCTCGTCTCGCAAGGGGCTGAATTTCTGATCCACGCAGGGGATATCGTTAAACCCGAAATTCTTAATCAACTCAAAAATAGCGGTCTTCGTTATGTCGCCGTCTATGGAAACAATGATGCAGGATTGATCGAGTATCACACCAAATACAATCTCGTCCAAGAACCTCACTATTTTAAACTGGGTGGTGTCAATTTTAAACTGATGCATCTCCCGTTTTACATGAATGCCGATGCCGAAGTGATCATTTTCGGACATACTCACGTATTTGAGTGTGATTTTAAAAATCGTACTCTCTTTCTCAATCCGGGAGAAGTATGCGCACGGGAAAAACCTTTTTCAAGCTGCGCGATGCTTGAAATTTCCGATACCGCTCTTGCGGTAACGCACTATTCCCGAGCTGTGGGAAGTGATACATTTGAGGAACGTCACTACTCTTTTGAAAGATCCTAAATATGTCCAAAAAAATATTCCTTTGCTCTATCTGCAATATCAACAGCGGAACCTGCAATGAAGATTGCAAATTTTGCAGCCAAAGCGTCAAATACAAAGCCGATATCGAACGGTATAAACAAAAACCGATGAATCAGATTTTAGAGGAAGCCCGCCATCTCGAAGCACTCGGAGCACTCGGATTTTGCCTCGTTACGGCTCAAAAAGGGCTGGATGATAAAACTCTCGATTTTGTCTGCAACATCGCCTCTACCCTCAAGCATGAAGTACCCCGTCTCCGCCTCATCGCCTGTAATGGTACAGCATCATTGGATCAATTGAATGAACTTAAACGCTCCGGAGTGAGTGCCTATAACCACAACCTAGAAACGAGCCGTGAATTTTACAGCCAAGTATGCACCACCCATCCGTGGGAGGAGCGGTTTGAGACCTGCGAAAACGTTAACCGTTCCGGTCTCAAGCTGATCACAGGGGGAATTTTCGGGATGGGAGAGACGCACGAGGATCGTCTTAGTATGCTCTATTCACTCAAAGAGTTGAACCCTATTTCGGTACCGCTAAACTTTTATCACCACAATCCGGCTTTGCCACTCAATCCAAATCCTCTAACTATTGATGAGTCATTGGAACTTATTACTTTAGCACGTCGTATTTTGGATAAAAGCGACCGAATTATGATCGCAGGAGGACGAGAAATCACCTTTAAAGAGCGTCAACATGAGATTTTTGGAGCAGGTGCCAACAGTATCGTCATCGGTAATTATCTCACCACTGCCGGACGAGATGCCCATAGTGATTTGACAATGCTCAAAGACCTCGGATTTGAAATTGCCTTCTCACCTGAGGATAAGTAAGTTATAATAGCATTATAACGACACAAAGGAGGGTAAGAGATGTCACAATCGGTATTACTGACCATTGCTAGAGCCTCGATCGAAGAGGTTCTCCAAGCCGAAAACAGTATCAACCGCACAGAACTTCTCACGCTCTATCCCTTACTCTCGCAACCGCTAGAGTGTGAAATCATCCTCTATCTCGATAATAAAGTACGTGGGCGTTCACGAAGCCTCAGGGTAGACACCTCTCTTCTCGAAGAGATCATCCATAATGCCAAAATCGCCGCATTTCAGGATGAAAATTTCGATCCCCTCGTCACTTCCGAATATCTCCATACCACCATCAAACTCACTTTATTCACATCCGATGGGGAATTAACCCATCAAAGTGAGGCGATACTAAAAGGGTAACTTAGTGATTCGAGGTATTTAATCTTCTATTTCATCGTCACATATACATGATTAATATCACACACTTTACCCTTTAATGGTCCGTTGAGAATTTTAACTTTCGATTTTGTAAACATATCAACACCTGCATATAGTTGTTTGTCACTTCCTATTGTATATAGTTCACCCCAAACTACCACTTCACCAAGAGTTCCATTTGGTAATAAATAATGTTTACCATCTACCTCACAACCTGCTGTTGGATAATTATCAAATGCACTAATCGTTACTTTATCACCCGCTGATAATAAAGTAGCTAACATGAAAACATTTATAAGTAGAATTTTTTTGTACATTTTTTTCCTTTTATTTGGTTAATCAATAAGATTCTTCGTAAAAATTTCCTGAGCAATAACCCAAAATGAATCCCTTTACAACGATTGTATGTAATTAGCAATTGCAAAACCGTGATTCAGCCCCAATGCAATCGATCCTCCTGATTCTTGCGTAATATCCCCAGCAACAAACAGTCCGGCAACATTGGTCTGATAGTTCTCATCATGTACCGGTTTGCCATCCTCTTCACGAATACCGCTGCTTTGCAAAAATCCGCTCGGAGTTGTCCCTCCGATGGCATATACAAGCCGATCAAACAGCTCTGTAGCGCCATCACTGAAAATCACTTTTACTTTTCCGCTCTCACTCTCTAACTCGATAATTTCGGTATTGAGCAGTGGTCGAACCGCACCATCAGCCACCGCTTTTTCTATATCGGCTTGATTGGTCGGATTAGCACGGCGAAACGTCCCACGACGGTAACAAATAGAGACTTCATTTCGATCGCACAGTTCAACCGCATACTCGATTGCCGAATCTCCCCCTCCGACAACCATTACTTTTTCCCCCTGAGAACATCCATCCAACGTATAATGGATCTGATTTTTAATCGAAGGGGGAATTTTATAATCGGGTTTATTCGGTTTTCCCATCCGCCCGATAGTTACAACAACGTATTTGGCAAAAATACTTCCACCGGCAATAAAAACTTCAAAGCCCTCCTCTCGTTTGAGTATTTTCTGCACTTCGGTATGCGTACGTAATTCTAAAACTTCATTGTCCAATAACTGGTCAAAAAAGTCGAGGGTAGACTCTTTCGTTCCATCCATAAAATAGATGGTTCCGTCCAATTCGACCTTCTGCCCTTTCCAATCTTTATCCACCCGTTTGTTGTCTTTGTAAAATTTTCGGATCGTTGCATTATGATTTTCATCTTTTTCGAGAAGAACGATATCACGCATTCCCAATACGTAACTCTCAATCGCTGTGGCTATTCCGGCAGGTCCAGCACCGATTATTGCTAGTTGATATAAATGTTCCATGCATACTCCTAAAAAAATTTATACAAATACTTTATCATAAAGAGGGATAAAACTCGATTTATGTTATCACCCTAGATGAGCAATTTTTTTTTAATTACACAATCCTAGAGATGAACCTTCAATTTATGTGTTATAATTTTTTAATAACTGCCTTAAGGAGATTTAAGATGAAGAAAATCATATTTTCAGCAGCCCTTGCTGCAACACTACTCGGAGCGAGTGACTTTAATTATGAGGTCACTCCAGTAGCCGGATACTTATGGAATAGTACTTCCAATGAAACCAATCTAAACAACGGCGGCGCAATGGGGTATGTCAATAATCACCCTGTATATGGTCTTGAAGTTCAATTAAATAGTCTATTTGATACCATCAAGCCTGAAATCAGTCTCTTATATGGACGCGAAAATCAAACACCATCCGGTGATTTTACCGGAGTTCTTACAGCCTTGTACAATGCTGTTTATGAATTTGACTGCACTAAAAATATAACACCGTTCATGAAAGCTGGTCTTGGTTTTGAAGCTTACACATCATCAAATGATTGGCAAGGACCTGTTGCGGATGCAGGATTAGGTCTTAAAATGGATATTACCAAACATGTAGCATTAAAGCTTGAAGGTCTCTACCTGTATAAAATGAATGCAGATCAAAATAAAGTTGACGGTGCAAATGGGGAAGTTCACAATGTAACTGCTCTTGCCGGTTTGACCTTTAGCTTTGATGAAAAAGCAGCACCTGTAGTAGCAGCTCCGGTCGTTGCGGCAGTCATTGCTCCAGAGCCTAAACCTGAGCCAAAAGCAGTTCCAGTCGTTATTCCAGTTCCAGTCGTTGTTGCGGCTCCAAAACCAGTTCCAGTCGTTGTTGCCGCTCCAATCGACAGCGATAAAGACAGTATTTTTGATCCTCAAGACAGATGTCCGAATACTCCAACTGGATTCAAAGTAGATGCAGATGGATGCCCCCTTAAAGCAACATTACACCTAAACTTTGCCACCAATTCCAATAAAGTCGATGCAGAAGGGACTGTAAAAGTAGCAGCATTTGCCGGTTTCTTGAAAGATAGCCCAGCATACAAAGCAAGTATCGTTGGTCATACCGATAATACTGCGTCAGACAAATACAACCAAAAACTCTCTGAAAAACGGGCAGAGATTGTTAAATCGATGCTTATTAAAGAGGGTGTTGACGCTTCACGTTTGACATCAGCGGGTAAAGGTGAAAGCCAACCGGTTGCTACCAACAAAACAAAAGCAGGACGTTCTGAAAATCGCCGTATCGAAGTAGAACTTTCTCACTAAATTCTTACTTCGCTTTCCCCTGAGGGGGAATTTCCTCACTTTTTCACTTTCTCCCCAAACTTCATCATAAACTTTTGTAGTTTAGGTGCAATCACCGCATAACAGTACCCTTGTGTCGGATGTTCATTATAATAGTTTTGATGATACGCTTCTGCCGGATAAAATTCCGGTGCACTTGAGCGTTCCGTTACAATCGGATTCTCCCACGATTTTTGTGCTTCATGAATCGATTTATCCGCTTTTGCATTTTGAGCCTCGTTATAATAGTAGATAACCGAACGATACTGGGTTCCCCGATCGGCACCTTGTTGATTGAGGGTAGTCGGATTATGGATCACCCAAAAAATATCAAGAATCTCTTCATAGCGGATAACGCTAGGATCATAGGTGATTTCGACCACTTCGGCATGTCCGGTCGCACCGCTGCATACCTGCTCATAACTCGGATTTTTACGTGCTCCTCCGGCATAACCGCTGATCGCACTTATAACTCCGTCAACACGAGTATAAACCGCTTCAATACACCAAAAACATCCACCGCCTAAAAGTGCTTTTTCCATAATTACATCCTCTTTTATATAGGATGATTATCTATTTTAAGTACTGTTAGATGCTTGAAGAAACTATTTTGATTTTCTCCTTTAAGCTGATTATTTTTTAATCAATTATTTGAATTATTTATAGATAAAACTCTTTATAATGTCATCGTTTCGTCAAAACACGTTATCGTACAGTAATCATTTACTGTTACGATGCCGTTTATAAATTGTTAAAGGAGTCTCCAATGGGAAAAATAACACCGTTAGAAAAAATGTTGCTTAAAAAATTACGCCGTTCTAAACGTGCTAGCTGGATGGTTGCATAACTAGCTTTTTGCTCTAATGAGCAAGATTATATCTCCAAATCTACTTCTAAATCACATCTGATTCAAACAAATCTTAAATATATCCCTTGAATTATATTTTCATACTTAGTACCGCTTATGCTCATTTGGGATAAAATAAAGAACTAATTTTTACACAAAGAGCATTTATGTCACTCAAGCACACCCTTCTTGAAACCATCTCCCGACGCCCTCTCATCATCGACGGTGCGATGGGAACTCAGCTTCAAGAGCGTGCCGATAAAATCCCCGATAGCGCATGGGAAGGGTTAGAGGGGTGTAACGAACTTCTCAATGTTACGTGTCCCGAAGTAATGAGCGATATTTTTCACGCCTACCTCACCGCCGGAGCGGATCTCATCACCACCAACACCTTCGGCTCTTTTAGCTGGGTACTCGATGAATACGGGATCGGTCATCGTGCCTACGAACTCTCCCGTGCAGGAGCCGCCGTCTGTAAGGCGGAGTGCGACAAGTTTTCTCGCGCGGAGCACCCCCGATATGTTTTAGGTTCCATCGGACCGGGGACAAAACTCCCCTCTCTAGGGCACATCCACTATGATGAAATGTTCACAGGATATTTGGAGTGTTGTTTAGGTCTTATCGACGGCGGATGCGATATTTTCCTCCTAGAGACCTGCCAAGACCCGCTCCAAATCAAAGCGGCACTCCACGCCTGTGAAGCGGCGAATAAAGAGCGTGGAGCGACTCTGCCGATTATGGTTTCCGTTACGATTGAATTGGCGGGAAGTATGCTCATCGGAACCGATGCGGCAACCATCGCGACCATTTTAGAGCCGTTCGACATCCTCAGTCTCGGTTTCAACTGCGGAACAGGCCCTGAGCAATACGGCAAACACGTTCGAACGCTTAGCGAAGTGTGGGGAAAACCCATCTCCGTTCACGCCAATGCGGGGCTTCCTCAAAACCGTGGAGGCTATTCGTACTATCCGATGGGGCCCGATGAGTTCGCCCAGCTGCAATGCGACTTTTTAAACTACGACGGGGTGAGTTTTCTCGGCGGATGTTGCGGCACCACCCCGCAACATATCCGAGCGCTAGTGAACAAAGTCTCTACTATCGCCCCGAAAAAGCCGAGCGGAGCAATGAAGCCCTCCATCGCATCGCTCTTCAACACGGTCGAGCTGATCCAAGAACCCGCACCGCTCCTCATCGGAGAGCGCTCCAACTCGACAGGATCGAAAGCGTTTCGCGAACTCATCATCGCCAGTGATTATGAGGGGACTTTGAGCGTCGGACAAGCCCAAGTGCGCGACGGTGCTCATTGTCTCGATGTCAACGTCGAGTTTGCGGGGCGTGATGGAGCAGTCGATATGGCGCACGTTATGAGACTCTACAATCAAAAAATCTCCCTTCCTCTCATGCCCGATGCGACACGAGTCAACACGATGGAAGAGGCGCTCAAATGTATCGGCGGAAAACCGATCATCAACTCGGTCAACCTCGAAGACGGGGAAGAGCGTTTAGACGCCATTTGTTCTCTCGCCAAAAAATTCGGAACCGCCCTCGTGTGTCTCGTCATCGATGAAAAAGGGATGGCGAAAACGACGGCAGATAAAATGCGCATTGCAGAGCGCATCTACGATTTGTGTGTCAACCGCC
>NZ_JBAQPS010000324.1:0-3476 GCF_049305995.1 Sulfuricurvum sp. | reverse complement strand
TTTGAAAGAAGTAACAGTAAAAAAATATAAACATATTGACAAAGATGGAAGAAATTTTAGATTGCATGGAAAAAATATTAAAAATAGTCCGATCAAAAATAATACAGATATAGATATTACATGGCTTGAAACACATCCAGAATTATGCAGAGTTGATTATTTAGATGATAAAGAAGGTGTTAAGCCTAGGGATTGGTTTGAAATGGATTACTTGAATGTTATGTCATCTGAAAGGCTTGATTTTCAGACACAAAAACCTGAAGCACTTGTAGAACGTATTATTAAAGCCTCCTCAAATGAAAATTCCATCGTCGCCGACTTCTTCGGCGGAAGCGGAACAAGCGCCGCCGTTGCTGAAAAACTCGGTCGCCGATGGATCAGTTCGGACATCGGTAAACCCTCCATTATGGTTCAGCGAAAACGGCTAATCGACAATGAAGTTAAACCGTTTCTCTATCAAAGCATCGGTGATTATCAAAAAGAGGCACTAGAGAGTAGCCGAATGTTTAAACGGATCGGTGATTTATCTCAAGTCATCATCTCTCTTTTTAGCGATGATAGCGGAATCGGGGCGCTCGGTTTCGGGGCGGAACATCCGCAAAATTTAGGCTACATCAAAGACAAAAAAACTTTGGTTTACATCGATAGCCCTAGCAAAATGACAGGACGCGCGACGCTTAAAAAAGCGATAGAGTTAAGAGATAACTTTTTAGGCGGTTGGGATAGGGTCGTTGTTTTGGGATGGAATTTCGCTTATGACATCAGCAGTGCCATCAATGATTTGGCAGATAATAAACTCGAAGTGTTGGTTATACCGCCCGATTTGCTCGATAAACTGAAAACCAAAGCAACCTATAAAAAGCTCGTCGAGAGTGGAAAAATACGCTTTAGCTCGCTTCAATACCTCACCATCAAACCCATAGAGAAAAAAGCCTATGACAGTGAACTCGAAGAGTTGACGATTAGGCTTGATAATTACATCCTCTTAAGCCCTGATAATATCCCGCTCGATGATGCAGATAAAAAATCGCTGCAAGAACTTTTGGCGCATGACCCCTTGGCACTTATCGAATACTGGAGCATTGACCCCGATTATGACGACGTGACGTTTAGAAGCAAGTGGCAAGATTACCGTGAAAATATTGCCAATGACGGTGATCCGCTTCATGTCGTGTATGAAGCCAAAATCATGGTGGCACGAAAAGAAAAAAGAGTTGTGAGTGTCAAAGCGGTGGATGTGTTCGGGTTTGAGTCTGTTGTAAAAGTGGAGGTGTAAGATGGCGACACCGATCAACACCCTTACGGGCGATATACCGTTACAACTTGCACGAAGCATCAGTGAAAAAGTTCTTGGCATGTGGAATGATGGAGAGTTTTTAGATAAAGTGACTCCGATTACGGCAGATTTGTTAAAGTTTTGGTTTTGTGAGCCGCACATTTCGCAGCGCGAGATCAATTTTCACAGAGGACAAAAGAGTGCGATTTTAAATACGATCTATCTGCATGAAATTTTGAAAATAAACAGCGTTTTAGAGATTTATGAAAAGTGCGACAAAGAACTCATCCCAAAACTCAATCACACTATTTTGACAAAAGAGAAATACAACGTACCCAAGTACGCTATGAAGATGGCAACGGGAACGGGTAAAACGTGGGTAATGAATGCTCTTTTTGTTTGGCAGTATCTCAACGCAAGGGCTGAAAAAGAGAAAAGCGGAAGATTTACAAAAAACTTTTTGCTTATTGCTCCCGGATTAATCGTATATGAGAGACTGCTCGACAGTTATATGGGAAAAGAGGGTGAAGATGGTAGCCGTGATGTAAACAGCAGTGATATTTTTAAAAACAGAGAGCTGTTTTTACCGCAACGATATGAGATAACTATCAAAGCATTTTTACAAAGCAGTGTGGTGAAAAAAGATGAGATAGGCAAAAAAATCACAAGTGATGGTTTTATTGCTATTTCTAACTGGCACTTGTTTATGTCCAATGCGGAAGAAAAAGAAGAAATAAGCCCTCTTGATGACCCAAGCGGAGTGATAGCCGACATATTCCCCGCTCGTCCTGGAATAAGTGCAGGAAATAGCCTAGAACAACTTGACGGGGGATATTTCAGCGGGGGTGAAATAGAATATTTGGCTAATCTTGATGATTTGGTCGTTATGAATGATGAAGCCCACCATATTCACGAAAATAAATCTTCGGGAGAGATACAAGAGGTTGAGTGGCAAAAATCACTCAATTTTATCGCCAAAAATAAAGCCAATAGATTTGTCCAAATCGATTTTTCAGCAACACCGTATGACACGACGGGAAGCGGACAAAAACGAACAAAACACTATTTTCCTCATGTCATCGTAGATTTTGATCTCAATGCCGCCATCAAAGATGGTTTAGTCAAGATGATAACCATCGATAAACGAAAAGAGCTTTCCACGTTAGAGCTTGATTTTAAAGCGTTGCGGGATGAGGGGACGAACAAAGTCATCGGACTCAGTGACGGTCAAAAAGTGATGATCCAAGCAGGACTCACAAAGCTGAAAATTCTCGAAAAAGATTTTTCTAAACTCAATAATCCTAAGCATCCCAAAATGCTTATTATGTGTGAAGAGACTGAAGTCGTGAATTATGTAGAGCAATTTTTGATCGAAATTGGGCTTAAAGATGATGAGTTTATGGGAGTTCACTCAAAGAAAAATGGTGAAATACCAAAAGAAGAATGGGAAAGGCTCAAACAAAAACTCTTTAATATCGACAGCTACGAAAATCCAAAAGTAGTTATCTCCGTTTTGATGCTCAAAGAGGGATTTGATGTCAGCAATGTTTGCGTGATTGTTCCCCTTCGCTCCAATCAGTCCTCTATTTTGCTCGAACAAACCATCGGTCGCGGATTACGTCTGATGTTTCGTGAGAGTGAGTTTAGTGATGAAAAAAATGAAAATCATCAACGTGTTTTAAAACAAAAACTTTCACCAAGCTCGTATTTGGATGTTCTTAGCATTGTGGAACATCCAGCTTTTAGTCAGTTTTATGGGGATTTATTGGCGGATGATGAATTTGGATTTGATGACAATGAACTGCGTGAGGGAACATCAACGGGCGACATGATAAAAGTCAGCCTAAAAGAAAATTTTGCCGATTACGATATGGCGTTTTTAGAGATTCTCAAAGATGAAGAAGAGGAGTTAAAAACACCGCAACTGGATGTTAATGAACTTGAACCCTATATTTATCATACTTTGGAACAGCTCAAATCATGGACAACTGGGGGAGAGGTTTTTCATTCCGAGGAATTAACGGTTAAGACAACGTTTGGCGATTATACGATAAGTGCGGATTTGTTTACTGCCAATAGTTACAATGAATATCTACAAAAGATATTAGAAATTTTGACACACAAGATGGGACAACTCAAAATGCGCGGGCATAATCGTACCTTGCCATCGATGCAAATTTATCAACCGCAACTCTTAGGC
>NZ_JBAQPS010000323.1:0-1915 GCF_049305995.1 Sulfuricurvum sp. | reverse complement strand
TTCTTTATCCCTTCTCCCTTTTATTTGAGCATTTTTTGACCGCCTTTGGGTATATGATACCAGTTGAAATTTATTCTCTAATGGAGTCAGAAATGATGATTGATATGATTGTAGGCGCAACGCTTGCGCTCTCATTGCTACTGTACTTCGTTTATACCCTTGTAAAGATTGAGGAGCTGTAAATGGAAGTATTGGATATGGGTTTATTTGCGTTATTCGCGTTCACGGTAGTGGTTTTCGGATTTTTTATCGGAAACTATATCTATAAAATATTTGATGGAAAGAAAACATTTCTTGATCCCATCATTTCCCCGATTGAAAACACTTTGTTTCGTGTCTGCGGGATCAATGTGGAGGAATCACAAAGTTTTAAAGAATATACAATTTCGATGATGGTATTTAATCTATTCGGTATTTTTATCCTCTTTTTTATTCTCTATTTTCAAAGTGCTTTTTGGCTCAATCCGCAAAATTTTCCAAATCTGAGTTGGCATTTGGCACTCAACACGGCGATTAGTTTTGTGACCAATACCAATTGGCAAAGCTACGGTGGTGAGAGTACCATGAGCTATTTCTCCCAAATGGTGGGATTGAGCATTCAAAACTTCCTCTCTGCCGCTACGGGAGCTGCGATTGCCATTGCTTTAATGCGCGGACTTACGGGGAGAGGGATCGGAAATTTTTATGTCGATATGACTAAAACGACGTTGCGATTGCTCTTACCGATTTCGATTATTTATGCGGTATTTTTGCTCTCTCAAGGGGTGATCCAAAATCTTTCCCCATACATGGATGTAACAACCATCGAAGGTGCGAAACAAACCCTTGCAATGGGACCGGTAGCGAGTCAAGAAGCGATCAAAATGTTGGGAACCAATGGAGGGGGCTTTTTCAATGTTAACAGCGCCCATCCGTTTGAGAACCCGAATGAATTGACCAACTTCATCCAAATTTTCTCGATCTTTTTGATCCCTATCGCATTGTTGTTTGCGTATGGCAAGTTTGCCGGAAACCGTCGTGAGGGAGTTGCAATCTTTGGAGCGATGGCATTGTTATTTGCTCTAACACTCTCGGCTACCTATTATGCCGAATCACAAGGGAATGCGATGTTGACACAGCTGGGTGTCGAAGCGGGTCCTAGTATGGAGGGTAAAGAGGTACGATTTGCGCTGGGAGCGTCGAGCCTATTTGCGACCGTAACGACGGCGGCATCGTGCGGTGCGGTTAATGCAATGCACGATAGCTTTTCTCCCCTCGCAGGTGGAGTTTTGATGCTCCAAATGATGGTCGGAGAGGTGATCTTCGGTGGTGTCGGTGCAGGATTTTACGGGATGATGATTTACGCCCTGTTATCAATGTTTATGATCGGTTTGATGGTTGGAAAGACCCCGATGTATTTGGGCAAAAAGATCGAAGCGTATGAGATCAAAGCGGTTATCATCGCGTTGCTTCTCCCCTCAGCCGCGATTTTGGGCTTTTCAGCTATAGCGGCGAATTGCGCCGATGGATTGGCAGGGCTTAACAACGCAGGACCGCATGGTTTGGGAGAGATACTCTATGCCTACACCTCGGCGGCGGCAAATAATGGAAGTGCATTTGCGGGACTCACCGCCAATACTCCGTTTTACAATGTGACATTGGCTATCGCGATGTTTATCGGACGCTTCGGGGTCATTATCCCGATGATCGCGATTGCGGTGAGTATGTCGAATAAAAAAACGTATGCCCTCTCGTCAGGTTCGGTACGAAGCGATAATATGACCTTTACGATCTTTTTGGCATTCACCGTTCTTATCTTGGGTGCATTGACCTTTTTACCGGCGTTGACGTTTACAGCGATTGCGGAGCATGTCCTCATGTTATCCGGCAAGCTGTTCTAAGGAAATAGTATGAAAAAAGCAATTGAAATTAATAA
>NZ_JBAQPS010000322.1:0-7380 GCF_049305995.1 Sulfuricurvum sp. | reverse complement strand
CATAAAAGGTACGCATGGAATTAAAGTTCCCTCTTTTAAAATATCTAATTAATCAATAGTACATTACTAATTCTAATAAATTGCTTAAGTTTAATCCCCTAAGAAAGGGATATGCACTATCATAGTTGATATTTTTTTTCTAATTTAAAATCCAAATCCCACAACGAAAGTGATTTAAGACGATCAACGACATTTGGAGTACACTCAACATCACCAGGCCATTCACGTTCAAAGCCATCTACTTTTGTTTTGGTCGTACCGTCAATTGCAACAATCACATCGGATTTATAAAGATCGCGTGCTGCGTCTATATTATTGGTTACACGCCAAAGGAGCATGTAGGGATTATGAATATCATTTTTTGCTTCATCGACAAAAATAACGATACGCACATACTCTCTTAATGGTTCCAAAAGAGAAAAACAATCTTTGATTGAGCGAGATTTTTTTCGGACACTTACAACCGTTATCGGATTAGCCGTATGACGCATATACTGAGTCAAGCCAACCGCTTCAGGAATTAACGATTGTACTTTTTCCAATAAAAGTGTACTCTCAATCGATTCAGGCGCACTCGGTGAATACGACGCCGTAAAATCTATCCCCAATTTTCCACCTACAAGTGATTCCGGACTGGAATGATCCAGGGCATCGGTTATCCCCTCGGAAATAAAGAGACATTTTGGTAGAAAGCGATTCAATGCGTAGGTAACCAATGCTTCGTAATTAGTCAATTTCGGGGCATCTTCACCAAAAAACAGCGCATGTTTGACAAAACTCATCTGTCCTGAACCCCAGAAGATATGCATAAACTGTTTGGCATGTCCTTTGTAGAGTGGTTTCATTTTTGCCAAAATCAAGTTATGGAATACACCATTTTCCGGCATGTGATAATCAATCAAATCGGCCGCATTGGTCTTGAGTAAAGGTAAAAATACCCGTTCGGTTGCCCAACCCATATATTTATCTTCCAGCGGCGGTTTTCCGACAACCGTGGCAAGGTAATAAGGATTTTTACGGTGGGTAATCGCGCTTACTTCAAGTTCTGGATAAAACTCTTTAAGGGTGTAATACCCCGTATGGTCTCCAAATGGTCCCTCTTCACGCAATTTTGCAGTATCAACCCACCCTTCAATGACAAAATCAACATCTTCAGGGATAAAGAGGGGCGTTGTTAACGATTCAACAAGCTTTGGAGACTCTTTTTTAATCAACCCATAGAGCAATAGCTCATTAACACCGTATGGCAAGGGAGCCGTTGCACACCATGTATAGAGAGGATCTCCTCCAATCGCGATCGATACCGGCATTTTTTTGCCGGCGCGTTGATACTGATCGAAAAAGTGGGAGGAGTCTTTATGGATTTGCCAGTGCATCCCCAAATGATTGTTATCATAGACTTGCAAACGGTACATTCCGAGGTTGACAAGAGCACCGTCCAAACTTTGAGTATAGACTTGACCCATTGTGATAAACGGACCGCCATCCTCTTCCCAGGTCGTCAAAATCGGCAAATCATAGAGATTTATCTCATCACCTTGTTTCACGATCTCTTGGCAGCTTCCGCGTACTTTTAGTTTTTTTGGGAAGATATCCTTCATCGCAAACAAATCACCGAGCATACCGATTTTCTCTTTGAACCCTTGAGGCGGTTTCATGTGAAGCAGCTTTTCAATTTCGGTGGCTACCCCTTCAACGTCCCGACCAAAAAGCAATTCGGTACGCGCATACGATCCGAAAAGATTCATCACCACTGGAGTATCAAAGGTTTTGTTGTTTTTTCGGTCAATAGGATGAGTAAAAAGGAGGGCTTTCCCTCCTCCCTCTTTTTTCACTTCTGCATAGGCTAAATGGGGGATTTCGAGATAGATATCGAGTGGAGTATCAATGGTACGGAGTTCGTCGTTTGATTTTAATAGATCAATCGTTTTTTTTAATGTCACAGATTATCCCTTATTCGCCATAGCTTCAGCGCGTTGTAGTAATTCCATCGCCCCTTTGGCAATCAAACGCTCTGCCATCGCTTCACCAACACCTTGGGTCTCTGATTTAGAGACAACGATTTCATCCCCCATTACTTCAGAGCCATCAGGCATCCCTAGAGTTGAACGAACGATAACGTCACCGTTTGGCTGAACGCGTGCACTTACACCGATCGGAACCTGACAACCGCCATTCAGTGTATCGACAAATCCACGCTCGATAGAGGTTTCGATACGGCTGTTTTCATCTTCTAAAAATTTGGCGATTTCTAAAACCCACAGCTCATTCACCGTCTCGATTCCTAAAGCACCCTGCCCCATAGCCGGAAGCATCTCATCCAAAGAGATCGGGTAAAAATGCTCTACTAAATCGCTAAAGCCTAAACGGTTAATCCCTGCTGCAGCGAGGATAATGGCATCAAACTCACCCTCTTTGAGCTTGCGTATACGGGTATCGACATTTCCGCGCAAATCTTTGATCACTAAATCGGGACGTTGTTTGACTAACTGCATACGACGGCGAAGTGAAGAGGTACCCACTACGGCACCTTGAGGTAAGGAGACGATATCGGGATATTTTTGACTCAGCATCGCATCACGAACATCTTCACGTAAGGTAATCGCCGAGAGTAACAACCCCTTTGGCATAACCGTCGGAACATCTTTGAGTGAATGAACCGCCATCTGCGCTTCACCGCGAAGCATAGATTCTTCGATCTCTTTGAGGAATAACCCTTTCCCGCCGATTTTGGCTAAAGGAACATCCAAAATCTTATCACCCGAGGTGATGATGATTTTGAGTTCCACTTCGACATCATTAAAATTTGATTCGATAACCGATTTTATGTGATTGGATTGCCAAAGGGCAAGTTTACTTCCACGGGTAGCGATGGTGAGTTTTTTCATGTATTACTTAACCTTAATCTCTTTGTATTTGTTTTTTGAACTGTCTTTTTGACCGTTAAAGAATACCGTAGGTGTTCCGCCAACCATCATCGATTGAGCCACTTTTTGATCAAAATCAAATTGTTTAACGACAGAGGGACGTCGGATATCATCCGAATCGATTTTCGTTCCGAACGTTTTGTTAAATGTGCTTAATATCTTTTTCTCATCTTTTTCATTGGCATTAATATCAACTTTATAAAGGTTCAATACTGCATCTTTCGTACCATTTTCTTCGGCTACAATCGCCGCTTTAGTCAAAGTGACCGCTGCGGGGTGAAGACCTGCTAGAGGGAGATGATAGTAATAGACCGCAAAAGTTTTTGGATATTTTTCCATATAAGAGAGTGCTTCAGGAACATAACGGCGGCAAAATGGACACAATGGATCGGAGAATATCGCCACTTTATGAGTTGCATTTACTTCACCACTGATTCGATTTGCAGTTGTATAGAAAGCGTTTTTAAAATCAGGAGCAACGATATCATTATAGCGTTCACCCGTTTTCAAGTTGACAAGTTCAGGAGCAATGATGCTCCCGTTCACAAAGTAAGTCCCATTTTGGTTGATGTGGCGAACCTCATTACCTTGTTTTATATCGGCTTCAATGGTAACGAAATAAGCCTGCCAGCCGTTCACATTGGTAAGATTTTTTTTATCATTAACGTCAATCTGTAAATTGCTGATATTGGGATTTCCCCCTATCCCTTTTTTCAAAAATGAGATAACTTCAGCATCAGTCGCTCCAAAAAGGCTAGCGGAGAGCAGGAGTATCGTCGATAATTTCGGCATCAATGACATAGTCATCCTTTCGTGTGGTATAGGTATGGTTTTGTGGCGGATATTTTCGCGTAAAACGGTTAATGATCAGTGTTCCTATAAGAGAAAATTGCATAAAAATTCCGATCATATCCCCTAAAAAGCCCGGAAGAATCAGGAGAATCGCTCCAAATAATCCCATAATATTGCGATTAGAGAACCCTTGCATATCGATTTGTCGTGTGCGCAGCGCATCAAGGTTTTCACTCAGAGTATGTCGAAAGTTCATCAAGATAAAAATACCTAAAAAAGCACTCCCGACAATCTCTAAAAATGTGACTAATCCACCGATATGTGAAGCAATCTCTATTGTGATATAGACTTCTACAAAAAGGTAGATTAGAAAATAGATCATTTAATAAGTCCCTTGATAGTGTTCAACACTTCGGATGGCGCAACAGTAATCATATCACCGGATGAGCGTACCATGATCTGAACCGAACCGTTATCGAGCTCTTTCCCGACGATAACTGTGAAAGGAAACCCGATCAATTCTGCATCGGACAT
This sequence comes from Sulfuricurvum sp., assembly GCF_049305995.1. Classification (GTDB taxonomy): domain Bacteria; phylum Campylobacterota; class Campylobacteria; order Campylobacterales; family Sulfurimonadaceae; genus Sulfuricurvum. The sequence goes on along the minus strand of NZ_JBAQPS010000322.1, from coordinate 3,127 downwards.
TTTAAATCCAAATCGCTCTTTACGATCATCCAACATCACTTCAATTTCACTCTTTTGTAACGAGGCATAAAGCTCTTCGGCATACGCCATGTGGCTCTCTTCTTTGATGTTAGAGACCATGACATTAACCATATACGGAGCCGTTGCATGGGTCCAAATACACCCTTTTTCATCATGGTGCTGTTCGATGACGGCGGCAACCAGACGGCTCACTCCCATCCCGTACGTTCCCATGATAAACGGCTGAGCACGCCCGTTTTCATCCAAAAACTCTGCTTTAAGCGGTGCAGAGTAAACGGTTCCGAGTTTAAAGATATGCCCTACTTCGATCCCTTTGGTATGGAGGATTTTACCGTTACAATGAGGACAACCATCCCCCTCTTGAACACTGACAAGATCCGCAAAATGAGCCTCAGCCATCACACTCAAATCAACGCCAACAAAATGGTAATCGGCTTCGTTTGCACCGCAAATCATTGTAGTGGCACACTTAGTATCGTTATCCATAACGACGCGGATTTTATCCTGATCCAATGGTCCGATAAATCCAGGAACCAGTCCGATCTCGATCAACTCCGCTTCGGTTGCATCCACCAAATCGATCGCACCGACGCTGTTACGCGCTTTGACCTCTTGAAGCTCATCGCATCCGCGAATGAAGAAACAGACTAATTCACTCCCTTCTGTATATACAGCGCGCTGAACGACGGCTTTGAGGGTATAGTACGGATCAACATGGAAAAAATTGCTCAGATCTTCAATCGATTTGATAGCAGGTGTTTTAAAACGGGCAAAATCGGCGCTCGGTGCTTCGGGGATAACACTGCGAGGTGCACGGCGAGCCGCTTCCACATTCGCACCGTATTCACATGTATCGCATACCGCGAGGGTATCTTCACCGCTTCCGGCAAGTACCATCAGCTCTTTTGATCCCGTACCGCCGATGGCACCGCTGTCAGCTTCAACGACACGAAATTCCAGACCTAAACGCTCCAAGATACGTTTATATGCCGCTTCCATCGCATCGAATTCACGATCCAAATCCTCTGAAGTAGAGTGAAAGCTGTAACCGTCTTTCATGACAAACTCACGTCCACGCATCAATCCGAATCTCGGACGCGCTTCATCACGGAATTTGGTTTTAATCTGATAAAGATTAATTGGGAGCTGTTTATAACTCGTAACACGGTTACGGACGATGTTTACCATCATCTCCTCATGGGTTGGTCCGAGAACAAAAAGGTTCTCTTTACGGTCACGGAAACGGAGTAACTCTTTACCAAATTTCTCAATCCGACCGCTCTCTTCCCACAACTCTGCTGGGGTAACAAAACTGAGATCAACCTCTTGCGCATCGCACGCCGCCATCTCTTCATTGATAATGTTTTCGATTTTACGAAGTACCCGTTTTCCCATCGGTAAAAAGTTATACAATCCTGCCGCTACCTGCGTCACAAACCCTGCACGAGAGAGATAGATATGACTTGGGAGTTGAGCATCTTTCGGTGCTTCTTTGGTCGTTGGGATATAGGCTTTACTAAAACGCATTATTTTCCTTTAGGGTAATAGGTACAGAAGTTTTGAGACAATTCATCTCCCTCTTCCTGATTCATTAAAAAACTCATTGATTCGATCAGGGTATCTATCCGCATCGGATCAGAACCATCACGCATCCGCTCGGCAAACGGATGTAAAAACCGCTTTAGTGCCTGAAGGGTTGCTTTATGTACGGCGTGTTCATACTCTTTTGGGATATAGCCGTTTTCGAGTACTCGCATCGATTCTTGGTGTGCCGCGTCAGAAGCACGAAGATACATATTTTTGATTAACGGCTCTACTGAAAGAGTTTTAAGCCATTCAAAAAAGAGGGTGACATGACGACGAATAATGACATAAGAGAGTTTCGCCTCATCCTCACGCAAAGCGATGTTTTCAGATACTATCTCTTTTAGATCATCGACATAAAACAATCTAATCGACCAAAGAGCCGCTTCACATTCGATATCTCTAGGAACCGCCATATCGAACCAGTATCGATCATACGACGTCGGTTTGATCATCTCATCGGTGATAATCGGAGTGATCGAACCCGTTGCAGTAAAGAGAAGTTCGTTTTCATTAATCGCATAAGATATCTCTTCAAAAGAGCGCACCCGTGCATTACACTCGCGCGCTATCGCTTCGGCTTTTTCGAAGGTTCGGTTCATCACCGTAACATCAACCCCTTGAGCGGTAAGATGTTTACAGGTAATCACTGACATCTCACCCGAACCGATGACCAGTGCTTTTTTACCCTTGACATCACCAACCGACTCTTTGACTTTCGCTATCGCGACACTTGCAACGGATACCGGCTTAGAGGAGATATTGGTCGCATTACGCACCTCTGCCGCACATTTGAGGGCATAGCTCATCGCACGGGCAATTTTCTGAGCCGAATGTCCGTTGTCTTGAGAGAGTTTAAAAGCATCTTTGAGCTGTCCGGAGATTTGCGTCTCTCCCACTACCATCGAATCAAGTGAACTCGCAACACTAAAGAGGTGATGAATCCCCCCCTCATCGTCGAAAACATCAGCTCTCTCATGCAACTCATGCACACTCAGCCCGGAGTGCTTTGCTAATAGAGAAAACAAAACTTCCGCTGCCGCTTCCGTATCATTGCAACTGCAAAAAATTTCAACACGATTACAGGTAGAGAGAACCATAGATTCGCTGATACAAGGGGTTGAATTTAACTGTTTTAAGAGATTTAATTGTGCCGTTTCATTCACAAATGCAAGTTTTTCCCGTATTGCCAACGTCGAGTTTTTGTGTGAAAAGCTAACAATCAAATAGTGCATTAATGACTTCTTTTGATGACGGTTTCGATGATTGCGCGAAGGGCAATATCATCTCCGATAGCACTGATCGCTTCATCACATAATGCTCGTGCATGGGAGTAAGAGTTCTCTATGATGTTGAACTCATCCATTTTTGAGCGAATCCACGTTTTTTCATTCTCATCGAGAACTTTTGCATGGTTGCTGATAAGACGCTGTTTTTCGTTCTCATCCAACCGATCATACAGATCAATATACGGAAGTGTTACTTTTCCCTCCGAAAAATCGTTGAGAGAGGGCTTGCCCAG
>NZ_JBAQPS010000321.1:0-4628 GCF_049305995.1 Sulfuricurvum sp. | reverse complement strand
GTGACATCGGTAACGAACTTCACAGTGTTTTGGATAAGCTCTATGCGCAGAATGATCGCTACTTACAACCCTCTGCGATCAAAGACTCTATTAGCAGATTATGGGAAGAGAAACACAGCGATGACCCTCTGGAGAGGTATATGAAGCGGTTGTGGATCGATAAGCTGGAAGAATTTTATAAGTGCGAGGTCTCTCGATTTGCCTCAGGGGTGAGGGTACTTTACCGTGAAAAAGAGGTGAGCTGTGAGGTCGAGGAGATACGACTCACAGGTCGGATCGACCGTATCGATGAAAATAATGGCACTCTCGAAGTGATCGATTATAAAAGCGGCAAGTATCCCGATACCGATAAAGAACCCAAAGAGAGCGATGTCGATTATCAGATCAGTGTCTACGCACTGCTAGCAGGGGAGCTCGGAGAGGTGAGTGCTTGCGGCTATTACGATTTGGGGAGCGGTGAGTTGAAATTCGAGCGGTTTTTAGAGGCAAAAATTGCCAAATTGCGCGAAATTTTGGCTCATATGGCATCTCAAAAACAATGGAGCTGGGAGATGTGTGAGGATCCCGGCCGATGTCGCCACTGCCCCTACACCTACCTCTGTCATCGGGAGGTGATGCGTGGAGTTTGAACCGTTTTTAGCCTATGAGGCAAGTGCGGGGAGCGGCAAGACGTTTAACCTCGTTGTCCGTTATCTGAGTTTGCTCTTTATGGGGGAGGCTCCCTCGTCGATCGTGGCATTGACCTTTACTAATAAAGCGGCGAACGAGATGCTGGAGCGGATCATCCTCACCCTCGAAGAGTTGCCCACGCGGAGTGAACTGCCCCAAATTGCTCGCCTTTGCGGGATGAGCGAAGAGGAAATTTTACAAGAGCGTCCCAACGTTCTATCGAGGTTTCTCCGCTCCGATATTCAAATCTCGACGTTGGATAAGTTTTTCGGTCGAATCTTACGTAAATTTGCCCTCAATGCGGGGTTGATGCCGACGTTTAAAACACTCCAGAATCATCATGAGAGCGCCTTGTTGGAGCGATTTTTGAATGAAGTGGAGGTGTCACAAGCAACTGGGGCGCTGGTGCATCTCTCGTTATTGAGTGATAAACGGCTCGGGGATCTCTTCACACTCCTCTCCACCCTCTATTCTAAATACAAAGAGCTCGATATTCAGCGTTACGATGGGATCGATGCTCCGGAGGAGTCTATCGGGTATGCGTTAGAGTGTGCTCGTGAACTCTCAACGTTGAGTCTTTCAAAACCGCTCAGTGATCGCGCCCGAAAAACGATGGAGTTTGAGAGTTATGAGGAGCTATTGGAGAAAACGTGGCTCTTTAAACCGAGTATGGAGTACTGGGATTTTAAAAAAACGTATGAGCCGCGAATGGATGAACTGCTCCATGAAATACAGCGTGCCGTTGCCTCACAAATGCGCCGTCGCGAGGTGCTCTATTTCAAAGAGCTGTTTGCCGTGCTCAAACTCTATATCAAAAGCCGACAAAGTATGGCAACGCAGAGCAATGAGCTCAGTTTCGATGATATAACCCTTAACGTCCACACGCTTCTGAGGGAAAAATTGGAGAGTGAGTTTCTCTACTTTCGGCTCGATTCACGCCTCAAGCACCTGCTTCTTGATGAGTTTCAAGATACCAGCGTTATTCAGTTTGACATCCTCCGTCCGTTGATCGAAGAGATCCGCTCCGGTGTGGGGGTGAATGAGGGGGGAAGCTTCTTTTTCGTCGGGGATGTGAAACAATCGATCTACCGTTTTCGCGGAGGGGTGAGTGCCCTCTTTCATCAAGTGGCACAATTGTTTGATGTGAAGCTCGAACCGCTCAGGGTGAACTACCGCTCCCGCAGTGAGATTGTCCATTTTGTGAATCGTGCCTTTGAGGGGAAAATCAAAGGGTACATTCCTCAGCAAAGTCCGCAAAGCTATAGCGGAGGGTATGTCGAGGTTCTGTCTAGCGATGATCTGCTCGAATCGCTATGCACGCGGGTTGCTTTGTTGATCGAGAAAGGGGCTGTACCCGAAGAGATCGCTATTCTAACCGCAACCAACAAAGACGGAAGCGCGGTGGAAGAGGTACTCAGTGAACGGGGGTATGACGTTGTGACCGAGACGACGGCACGCCTCATCGCACAGCGAAGTGTTCGTGCCATTATCGAATATTTGCGCTTTTGTTATTTCGGAGAAGCGATTTACCGCTCCAACTGCGCCGCACTGCTGGGGGTTGAGAGTCAGAGCGTAGAACGGGTGAGTGTTGATGAAGTTATTACCGCCGTTATCGGGTTTATCAAACGTTTTCGCATTGCCGATAAGAGCGCATTGATGTTTATCGAAGCATTGCGAAGCTACCGAGACATCGAAGAGGTGGTGTTCGAGATTGACCGGTTGGAGAGCACTTCGCCACAGAGCGATATGCGGGGGATTCGGATCATGACGGTTCATAAATCCAAAGGGTTGGAGTTTGAGCACGTTATTGTCCTCGATCGTCTAGGAACCCCTCGGAGCCGTAACGATGCGATAGTCTATGAATATGAGGGGGCGGTGCTTCGCGGAATGCATTATCGGATCAAAGGGCGTGAACTACTCGATCCCCTCTACGCAACAGCACTCGAAGCCGAAAAAGAAGCGGCAGGTGAGGATCAGCTTAATGCCCTCTATGTCGCCCTGACCCGCGCGGCGGAATCGCTCAGTGTAATCGCAAAAACCAAAAATTCATGGTTTGATCCTCTCTGCCTTACGCCGTCTCATTGGGGGACGTTGGAGATCAAAACGCATCGCACTGATGCGCCTATTGTGCAAAAGTCTTTGAATTTTAAAGCCCTCTCATTCGGGCGACAAGAAGAGAAACCGAGTTCTCCTAAAGAAGCAACGCATGATTATGCGGCGGTGCAGTTTGGGTTGGCACTGCACTATACGTTGGAGATGATGGGAGAGTTTAGTCACGAATCGCTGAAGGTGTCTCTCGAATCGACCCGTAACCGTTACGGTGCGTTTCTTCAACCCAGTGCAATGGAGGAGATCGAAAAGCGGATCGCTCGTTTGATAGACGATGAGCACTTTGGCAGACTGATCCAAGGGGATCGCTACAAAGAGCAGATGATACGCCACAAGGGGAATATCGGGGTGATTGATCTGCTCATTAGGGGTAAAAACGGCTGGAAAATCATCGATTATAAAAGCGGTCGCGAAGAGGAAGGTAAACACACCGAACAGATCAATCGCTACGCTGAGGCGATACGCTCAATGAACAATGAGGAAGTAGAGGGATATTTGTGCTATCTCTTAGAAGATCGGATCGAATGGGTTAAGTGCTTATAAAGAACTTAATTTCAGCAGATTATAAGTTTAAAAGGGTACAATTTCGCCACTATTTATAGAGACTTTAAAAGGAGACTCAAGATGAAATTTACTAAAATTGCTTCACCTGAGCAAATCGAACGTAAATGGGTTTTGATCGATGCGGAAGGGAAAACATTCGGTCGTATTATGACGGATGTTGCTACTCGTCTTCGCGGTAAAGATAAACCTTATTTTACCCCAAATATCGACTGTGGTGACTTTGTTGTTATCATTAACGCTGAAAAAGCGATTATTAACGGTAACGGCAAAACTGCTACTAAAACATACCACCGTCACACAGGTTACTTCGGTAACGTAAAAAGTGAAAAATTTACAGAACTTTTGGCTACTAACCCAGAAAAAGTTTTCAAACTTGCAGCTCGCGGTATGCTCCCTAAAACAAAATTGGGTCGCGCGATGATCAAAAAACTAAAAGTCTATGCCGGTGCGGAACATCCTCACTCTGCACAGATTGCTAAGTAAGGATAAATAATGGCAAAAACGTATGCAACCGGAAGAAGAAAATCTTCGATCGCTAAAGTATGGCTTGCTCCGGGTACAGGTAAAATCACTGTAAACGGTCTTTCACTCGACGCATGGTTGGGTGGTCTTGAAGCAAAAAAATTGCGTGTTACTCAACCGCTTTCTTTGACTAAACAAGATACATCAGTAGACATCACTGCTTCAACTATGGGTGGTGGTTTCTCAGGACAATCAGATGCACTTCGTCACGGTATCTCTCGTGCTCTTTGCACATTTGATCCGTCATTCCGTGCTATCTTGAAACCATTTGGTATGCTTACACGCGATGCTCGTATCGTTGAGCGTAAGAAACCGGGTAAACGTAAAGCACGTCGTTCTCCTCAATTCTCAAAACGTTAATCGTTTGTTTCTTCCCTTCTTGGGGAAGAAATTTTCTTTACTTTCTGTACTCATGTCAAACTACCTTTAGTCTTCATAATTTTTTCATAAATCTCTACTAAACTACGGCATCACAATATTGTGATAATTTTTTCTTGGAGATATTGTGTTCTTCTTTAAATCAACGCAGATAGTACAATGGAGAATAAACCTTGCTGTAGCTTTATTTCTGACTTTCGTCTCCAATGTAGCTTTTTTCAAACATGTCATTAATATTTATACCCTTTCATGGATAACATTTCCATTCATTATTTCTCTTGGTATATTACTCAATGCTATTAGTGTCATTATTTTAACTCTCTTTACATGGAGAAACGGAACAAAATTTATTTTAATAGCTATTTTGTTCATATCTTCTTTTGTTG
>NZ_JBAQPS010000320.1:0-6877 GCF_049305995.1 Sulfuricurvum sp. | reverse complement strand
TTTATAACAGTGTTCTCTCGAGCATAAGTAATAGCATTTTCGAGTAGAGCGCTTAGAACTTTAATTAAAAGTTTTTCAGGTGCCAAAACCATAAACGACTGTTCAGGTAATTGAATATTCAGATATTTGCGTTGAATTAATATATCCATTTTTGTATTAAGCATTCGAAAAATTTCGGATATGTTGACATTACTCGCTTCATCAAAATCTGAACTCTCTAAAAAAAGTACATTTTTTAATTCGCTTGTCAATCTATCAATATCATGCCCTAGCTCGTCAACAAACTTATTTTTTAAATACCCTTCCCCATTTTGGTAAACATCGAGTCGTGAACGCATCAAAGCTAGAGGTGTTTTCAGTTCATGCGCCGCCTCTTTAAAAAGTTCTTTTTCCTTTAGCCGATATCCTTCTAAACGGCGTACCAAAGTGGCAAAGGCAGTAGAAACTTCCATGATTTCAGAAGAAGCATCATCTATAACAAGATCAAAAGGGTTTTCACGCTTCCATTCACATGTTTTTAATGCCAATAAAGCCAACGGTTTCATATAAAAATCAAGAACTAGCATAACGATAATTAGGATAATCACTAGGGATATAATGTAGCGTAAGAGTAGTTTTTCACCATATTTATAAGTAGAAATATCTATTTTTTTGTGATCACTAAGTGCATTTAGATAATAACCATTGGAGAGCTTAATAGATGATGCAATCTGTTTTTCATGTGTCATATACGGATAGGTAGAAATAACAAAACGTAAAGAGCTTGCTTCAGAATCACTGAGAATCATTTTATTATGAGGGATAGTATAGAGAAAACTCACATCACTGGAAGGTAGGAGAGAAGAAGCGATATATTCATCAATACTTTCAATCAGCAAATGCTTAAGAACTTTCTCAACATCCTCTGTTTTTTCGGTATGAATTGTGTTAATCGCAATAATCCAATTGATAGTGAACGCGATTGCAATCCCTATCGAAAAGATGAGGGTAACTTTAAATTTAAGAGAATGGCTCCATCTAAAATTCAATGAGATATCCTCGTGTTTTGATCGTTTTGATAATCAACGGATGAATTTTTTTACGGATCCGCCCTACTAACTCATCTATCGTATTAGAGGTAATATTCTGTGGATTATCGTATAGAGCATCCATGATTTCATATCGGGAAGCCACACTTCCCCTCTCGATGAGATAGAAAAAAAGTTTTTGTTCATTGCCACTCAGGAAAATAAAATTGTCCTCTTTTTTAATCGTTTTATTCTGAAGATCAATTTCAATACCTTCAAAGAATTTTATTCTTGGCGCATAACGCCGTTTCAATGCAATCAATCTCGCCCGAAGTTCTTTAATATCAAACGGTTTCTCAAGATAATCATCTGCACCATATTCAAGCCCCTGTACTTTTTCATCAATGCTTCCCAATGCACTTAAAACCAATATGCCCATCGAAGGGTTCTTGCTTTTAGCATAATCTATCAGTTCACGTACTCGATCTCTACCGTGAAATGTCCGATCAACGAGAAAAAGAGCATAGCTGTAGGCATCCAAATAACTTTTTACTTCATCTGCTTCACTAACGGTATCAATAATCCATTCACGGTTTTGTAACGAAACTTTCAATAATTCAAGAAGTTCAGGTTCATCATCCGCAATTAACAGTCTCATCTATAGCTCTTTTACCTCATGAAGAAATATTTTGATCGTTTTATCGTTTAATTCTTTTTTAATCGCTGCTGAGAGAAAGAAAGCTTCGGTCTCATGCATAAAAAGTCGAAATACTCCGAAATCCCGTCGTGCACTCACCTGCTCTTGTACATTTGTTAAAAAAGCACCGGCACCATAGCGTTTACAAGGAAAAAAATAAAAGTCATCATATCCTTCTTCCAATAATAAATCAACCAGTAAATCTTTATTGGTGATTTCAAAATAAATATCCATACCGCTCCAATTCATTATCTATTCCTCCTATAATTCATTTTAAATGCAGGAGGTAAAATTAGTAGCGTTAAAATAGTAGATGTCACCAATCCTCCCAAGACAACAATGGCGAGCGGTTTTTGAATCTCACTCCCCACACCTGATGCAAATAGCAGCGGTAAAAGACCGAGGGCTGCGATAAACGCCGTCATTAAGACAGGACGTAACCGTCGCTTAGCCCCTTCACGAATAGCATCATCAATACACATACCGTTGCCTAAAAGTGTATTAAAATAGCTGACCATGACTACCCCATTAAGTACTGCAATCCCAAACAAGGCAATAAATCCAACCGATGCAGGGACTGAAAGATACTCACCGCTCAAGTAAAGAGAGATAATCCCTCCCGTTACTGCGAATGGAATATTAAGTAATATAAGCAATGTAGTACTGACCGATCGAAACGTGAAAAATAAGATCAAGAAAATCACTCCGATACTCACAGGAACAACCATCATCAATCGTGCAGACGAGCGTTGCTGGTTTTCGAATTGTCCTCCGTACACAATTTTGTACCCATCAGGAAGTTCTATCCCTGCATTGATTTTCTCCTTTGCCTCTTCCACAAATCCGACAAGATCACGGTTTTCAACATTGGAGCGAACCACACTGAGCCGTTCATTATTTTCTCGAAGCACTTGCACCGGTCCATCCGTCTCATGGATTGTCGTGACACTGGACAAAGGAATACTGCCTCCCTCACTTAAAGGGATCTCCAATGCACGAAATTTTTCATAATCATTTGCGATATCGCTATTCAAACGTATCATCACCGGTGTACGGGCATTTCCTTGTGGAATCGTATCAACGATTATCCCTTCCAATGAAGCTTTTAAAAACTGCTGTAACTCTCCGCTGTTCACTCCCGTATTTGCAGTGGCAAGCCGATCAGGGGTAATGCTCAGGTAGTTTATCCCTTCATTAAGGGTAACGACCACTTCACTTGAGCCTTCAATTCCTTCTAAAATAGTTCCCACATTTTTGCTCAGTACATTCAATGTATCGATATCTGTACCGAAAATCTTAACCGCCAAATCCCCACGCGTCCCCGTCAACATCTCAGAAATACGCATATCGATAGGTTGTGTAAAGCTAAATCCGACGCCGCTAAACGGTTTCAGCGCCGTCATAATATTGTCCATAATTTCCTCTTTGCTTGCAGCTCTCCACTCCTCTTTTGGCTTGAGGATTAAAAAGGTATCAGTTTGATTGAGAGTCATTGGGTCCAATCCAAGTTCATCGGTACCGGTACGGGCAACGATGGTTTTAATTTCGGGAATTTTTTCTTTTAATTCCGCTTGGATCGCTAAATTGAGATCTTTGGACGCATCCAGCGATATGGAGGGCATCGGTTCGACAATCAATATCAAATCTCCCTCATCCAGTGTCGGCATAAATGTTTTGCCGACAAGCATAAAGAGTGAAAAACTTACGATTAAAAATACAATTGCTCCGATAAAAAGGGTTTTTGTGCGGTTGAGAGCAAAGTCAAGTGCCGGAACATACAAGCTAGAGAAAAAACGATCCAACTTTGTTTCATGATGCGATGCTGTTTTAAGTAGCAACGATGCAATAACCGGAATCACGGTAAGCGAAAGGATCAATGACCCCAAAAGGGCAAAAACGATTGTCATCGCCACAGGAGCAAAAAGTTTCCCTTCCAATCCCTCCAGCGTCAACAGCGGCAAAAATACTACGGCGATAATCAGCAATCCGCTAAAAACGGAAACACTCACCTCTTTGGTGGCACGATAGATGAGATGTAGTTTCGGAAGTTTTTGATTCTCTTTACTCAAAACTGCAAACGTATTTTCAACGACTACGACCGCTGAATCAACTAACATCCCTACCGCAATCGCCAAACCGCCCAAACTCATCAAATTTGCTGTGATTCCAAAATAACGCATCAGTATAAAGGCCACTGAAAGCGACAACGGCAGGATCACCGCTACGGCTATCGCTGCACGAACATCGCCTAAAAAAAGCAATAATAAGAGAATGACCAAAATAACCGCTTCTGTTAAAGCATGAGATACGGTATCAACTGCTTTTTGAATCAGTTCACTCCGATCATAAAATGGGACAATGCTCACCCCCTCTGGAAGTGTCGCTTCTAGAATGGCAAGACGTTTTTTAATATCAATAATTGTCTCTTTGGCATTGGCGCCGCGCAGAGTCATTACCAATCCTTCGGTTGCTTCCCCAATACCGTCTTTAGTAACAAATCCCAAGCGTGTTCGTGATTCTTCATTGATCATGCAGAAATCGGCAATCCGTATTGGACCGTTATGCGAATGAATCGTAATATTGGCAATTTCACTGCTGTTTTCCACACCGCTGTTAACTTTGACCAAATATCCTTCATCACCTCGATCAAGCCTTCCAGCACCGTCATTTTTGAGGTTAGCACCCAATGTTGATTCCAAATCGCTTAAGCTAATTCCCAATCGCCCCATAGCACTGATATCAGGAATAAGCGTGATGGTTCGGACTTCTCCCCCCAAAGCGTTAATATCTGCGACCCCTTTTGCCCCACGCAGTGCCGGACGGATAGTAAAATCAAGAAGCTCACGTTTAGCCTGTTGACTTAAATTTCCTTCAATTGTAAACATAAACGCTTCACCAAGCGGTGTCGTGATCGGAGCCATCCCTCCGCTAACTCCCCGTGGAAGTGATTCCATGGCTGATGAGAGCTTTTCAGCGACTTGAGAACGTGCACGATAGATATCGGTACCATCGCTAAAATCAATCGTAATATCAGCTATTGCATATTTAGACGTACTTTTGAGCAGTGTTTGATTCTCTATCCCCATCAGCTCAGCTTCCAATGGCCGCACGATACGAGTTTCTACCTCTTCGGGAGTCATTCCCGGGGCTTTCATAATAATTTTTACCTGTGTAGAGGAGATATCAGGAAAGGCATCGATAGGAATCTTCATAAATGAATATCCCCCATATAGCAAAATAGCTAAAGCAGCCAAAAGGACAACAATACGCTGTTTAAGTGAAAATTCAATGATGGAATTCAGCATTATTCAAATCCCAATCCGCTTAAAGCACCTTTGAGGATGATCAATCCGCTTGTAGCCACTTTCGTATTCTTATCAATTTCATTTTGACGTATCAGGACTCCCTCTTTACTCATACCGATAACCATTAATTGCTGAGCTTTAAAGCCTGACGCTGTACGAATGAAGCAAATATTTTTCCCTTGATATTTAACTACACTATTAGAAGGAATCAGTATTGAAACGACCGGTTTGGATGCGGATACGAATAAAGCGCCCGTTGTCCCTGCACGCAGTTCACCGGAAGTATCACGTAAACGTGCGATAGCAGTAGCTGAATTATTCGACACATTAACGGAAGGAGAAACAGAAATGATGGTTCCCAGCGATTTTCCCATCTCATTTAATACTTTATCCCCTTTGGATATGGCACTCATCAGTTTGGGTGATATATTAAGAATAGCTATCTTGGCATCCGTATCTGAAATACGAAAATAAGGTTCATACGGAGAAATTTTTTCAGCAACAGCCAATGGAGCATCCGTAATTATTCCACTCTTTTGAGCCATTACGGCCAATGATCCATCTGGTTTTATCCTCACCCCCGCAACACTAAAACGACTTTCCAATGACGTGATACGTGAGCGTAATGATGAAGCTTCCAATGCTGTAGCTTGGTAATCACGGTAAGAAATAATCCCCTCTTTATAAAGAATTTCATCTTTTTTAGCATTATTATAAATTACTTCGTACCGATTACGAAGTTCTTTGAGTTCGAAAGCAACATTCATTAGTTCCGGAGATGCAATACGACATAAGATTTGCCCTTTTTTAACCCGTTCGCCGGCTCGAACATTCAAAGATAGAATGGAAGCTTCATGATTCAAAAAATAGCTCTTGGATTTTTCTTCGTCATAATCGATTTTAGCGATCAGCGGACCAATTTTCGAACTGCTTGTTACACGAACATTTTCCGCAACTATTCCCATCTTTTTCATTTGTACTTCGCTGATAGTAATTTGCGCCATTGCCGCCGTGGCTATCATGAGTCCTATTAAACTTTTTCTCATTACCAAATTCTCCCTATTTTTTCCTCAATTACCGTCATTTCTTCAATATAATTTTGTTTCATTTCAACTGTACGCATACGGGCATCATAATACGCATTTTTGGAAGCGAGATATTCAAACTGCCCTATCACACCCCCCTCATACCCTTTTTGAGCCATATTGAAAAGTGTTTCATAATGCGTTTCATTCTCACGCAGTCTTTTGATCATCATCTCACGTTCACTCAGATGTTCCATCAACCCGCTTACGCTGATATGAAGTTTTTCCTTAGCCAGATCGCATACATGAACCAAAGCACTCCGTTCACTCATCAATGCAGCAATTTTATTTTCATTTTTACTGCTCAGTACCAATGGGACGGTAAGACGAAAATCGATACTGTTTTGGGTCGGTTCTTGTGTCATCCCGATTCCAAACGAGAGCGATTCAAGTGTAGCGTGTCTGAGCGTAGCAATTTGCGCATCAATCATTTCGGTGCGATTCATCAGTGATTTTATCAGCGGAGCTTCATTCAGTCGCTCTTCCAAATCTCTTAATTGTATAAAGGTAAAATTTATATCATCAATGACTATCTCATCTTTCATCATAGTCACTTCTTTGAGACGGTGTTGAGCGTGTTCTGCTTCCATAAGCGTCGATGCAACCTCTTGGAGAGTAGTATCGTATTCACTTTTTAACCGTAGAAGTTCCAGCTTTGAAAGGCGACCGGCTTTCATTTTTTTTTCTCCGTTTAAATAAGCTTTATAAGAAAAATCACGTTTTTCACCCAAAATCACACTTCGTTCTTGTTCGAGCTGATAAAGCAACCAATCACGTTTAAGC
>NZ_JBAQPS010000319.1:0-1900 GCF_049305995.1 Sulfuricurvum sp. | reverse complement strand
TATAAAATACCCACCACCTTCATAATAAGAGCTTTGAGCAACCGCATGAAGTAAAATACTTAACGTATCAGCCGAATCATTATAATACTGCACATTGGCGTTTAAAATGAGTTTTAACTCCTCATTTTTTGTTATTCGATCAAGTACTTCGCTCACGCTTTTATTTTTATATTTTAAAATCGGAAAAAATATAAATGGAAAAAATAAGTAGTGATACCATCTAAGATTTGTTAATTTTTTATAGCAATTTGAGATAGAAAAAATAATTCCAAAATACTTTTCAATCGCATTTGTTTCTGTTGGAAATTTTTGTTGTAAAGAATTTTTGACATTTTCTATACCATCAGGCATGACAAATTCACCAAACTGACTCGTTACTTTAAAAAATTCATTTGGCTTAATAAACTCAATATTGTTATACACATCTAGCTCATCAAATATTTTTTTGATAGTAGGATTACTAAAAACACCGTCCATCTCATGAAGCCCTACTTCACAGGTAAAGCCACCTTTTCGCTTAAATACCGTGGCGCATCCACCTACAATGTTGTGCTGTTCCAAAAGTGTTACTTTGTATCCGGCTTTAGATAACAATGCTCCAGCAGTAAGTCCACCCAAACCACCGCCGATAATAGCTATATTTTTCATGGGTTTATCTCGATTTTTAAATTTTTGTTATTTTGCAGTTCAAAGCTAGCTTCTTCAAAGTTTGGTTTGCCAAAAACTTTTGGATTATTTGAAAAGCCATAAGCTTCTTGTGGAATACCTAACACGTTTGTATCAAATTTGCCATTCTTATTTTCATCGCAAAACAGCGCTATCGCATACGTGCCGTTTGAAATATTTTCAAACTTGTAATGTTTAGCAATTGTTTCTTTGGATTGTATGTGTCTAAAAGCTTTTCCAACAATCGCAAAGGCAGAACTTGAATCATATAACCCTATTTTCAATATTCCGCAAGTTGATTTGATATTGGTAATGTCAATATTTATTTCACCACCCAATAAACTACCAACAGATATAACTACACTAACGAGAATTTTTTTCATAATCGAGCTCCTTTAATTTTACATAGTATTACAAAATCAAAGGAGCTTTGTCATTCATCTATGTTAATTTATACTCTTTTTTTAGTCGGCTAAGATGTTGCGGTGTAATACCTAAAAATGTAGCGATATGGTATTGGGGAACTTTATGAAGCAGGTAGGGCGTTTGCTTTAAAAAATCTTCAAATCGTTCTTTGGCACTTTTTATTTGTCGATCAATGATTTGTTGGTGCAAAAAGCTGTATGCTTCTTCTGCCATGAGCCTTCCAAATCGTTCCCCTTTTTTGAGTGTATTATACAAAAATTGAATATCTTGATATGTAACTACTACCAATGTAGTATCTTCTAGCGTTTCTATATGGATATTTGAGGGTATTTGATGCAAAAAACTATCATAATTAGTGACGAAAAGATTTGACATATGAGCATTCGAGTCATTAAAAAAGATACTCCAAGTATAATCTTTGCCATTTTCATCAATGATAAAACCTCTTGCCAAACCACTATTTATAAAATAAAGTTCATTGCAAATATCACCTTGATGAAGGATAATATCTCCAGCTTTATAACTTTTGAGGGTTAATCTTAATTCAACAAGTTTCCATTCAATGGCATTTAGTTTCAAATATTGTTGAATAAAATTTTTATATGAATTAAACATAAAGCTTCCTGTCGTTATGTTTCTGATGAGATCCCGCTATCACTTCTCGCCAACATAAAGAATAAAATAGACGATATTAATGTAATAGGGGTAAAAACCATCCGTTCAAAATAATTAAGTGATGTAATATTACCTAATGTATTTAATAACAATAGGAAAGAAGCAGCATATAAAACCCATGTCACGATTTTAT
>NZ_JBAQPS010000318.1:0-2092 GCF_049305995.1 Sulfuricurvum sp. | reverse complement strand
TTAGTGCAGTGTGGACTAATAACTCCTGATTTGCGATCAAGTTATTGTGAATCTCTTTTGATTGGGTTGAAATGTTTTCGAGCCGTTCAACCACTTTTAATTCCGCCCGTAAAAAATCAAAGATGGGATCATCTGAATCGATCTTTATGCCGAATTCTTGAAAGACTAAATTTCTTAGTCTTTCAGTTTCTGCTTTTCTCTCCGGGCTCATTGTAAAATTAATCCGAGCATTTCATCATAGTCACCCGAAACAATTTGCAATCGTTTTTTGACCGGCAAAGAACCATCCATGAGTAAAGCCTCTCCGATGGTTAAATGTTTCTTCCCTAACTCTTCCAACTGCTTACCGTAGGTATCCATCGAACGAATTGGTATCTCCACAATATTGATTGGCAAGGTTGATAATGCGTCATCGAGCAACATTAAATTTTTAAGGTTTCTTCCGTGCTCATCAGCTGCCTTTCCGAAGAACTCATTGACCACGGCAACGATTTTGGATGATTTAGAATTTTGGGCGATCCCACAAACTGCCCCAAGTCCTTCGATGCAATCGGTAAAGTTTGCTCCACCGGCTACAGGAATAATAAAATATACTTCAAGACCCGCATCTTCAAGCAATTCAAACATGTCTATCTCATAAGCGTAATGCAATAGTGCAAGAAAGTTCGATGCACCAGTGTCCACGAATGTTGCTTCTGCGGAGTTATTGACAATAAGCTCTATCAGCTCATCGAATTTGAGAGAATCGATTTTAAACTCATTGTCTCCAATCAGATCCAGGAACGCGACGTCTAATCCTAAGTG
This sequence comes from Sulfuricurvum sp., assembly GCF_049305995.1. GTDB lineage: Bacteria > Campylobacterota > Campylobacteria > Campylobacterales > Sulfurimonadaceae > Sulfuricurvum. Next base: position 1,288 of record NZ_JBAQPS010000318.1, on the reverse strand, counting down.
TTGGTGAAATGTATCGTTAACCGGGTCGGTATCCAATAGCGCAACTTCTTCTTTACCGTATTTACGGATCAATGCTTCCGATAAGCGAACTGCGATTGTTGTTTTGCCCACTCCGCCTTTTCCTTGTACACAAAAAAATACTTTGCGTTGCTTGCCTTCTTGCTTCTTTGCCATGTTATTGTTCTCCTTCGTTTTGTGAATTATTTTCAGCTGTAGCTTTTTTGATTGCTGCTAAAACTTTTTTACTTCGCGCGAAAGCGTAGACTCGCCCGCTAAAACTTTTTTTTGTTTTCCCATTTGCAACTTCCGGAAATTTTTCCAAAAGAAAATCTACGATAACCGAAGTTTTAACACCGGAGACAGCAGCTTGGACGAACAAATCAATATGTTTGTGCAATGAGTTGTTTTGCTTTCCATTTTTCTTTATGTATTCCATAAAATCTTCGTTTGTTGAAGTTTTCAAAAATACTCCTTTTGTTTTTTGTTTCTACAAATTGTAGTGTATGCAAATATTAACTAAATGTCAATACTTTTTATTATTTTATTGTTTTTTAAAAGTTACAGTATTGTAAAAAGTGGAGATTTTTGGGGAATTCCCCAAAAAATTAGTATGTAGATTGTTTTGAAGAATTTTTTTCTAAGACCGGGTTTTTCTCATGATTTCGGATAAATTCTTTAGCTCTGCTGCTAATTGATCGAAAGATAATTCTGAGTCGCCCGGCGACATAAGCTCTCCCATCATCTTTTCGAGCGAACTCATTCTCTCCATTAACTGTGTCGTGTTCTTGTCTATTTTGACCACTAAGGTTGCTATCGATCGTAGATCCATGAACTCCTGGTGCGTAAGATTCTCTGTTTTCATTTTCATTTCCTTTTTTGAGTGTTGATTTTTTTTCTTTTGGGATTTTCCCCATGGTTGTTGATTTTTCGACGTCTAATTTGACGTTTCCGATAAATTTTTTAACATCGTCAGTCCACAATTTTATTTTTTCTCTGGTTCGCGTAATTTCCGTGTAAAAAGCATTGAAATTAGCGAGCTTCGAATTTGCATAGATCAAAATGCTATCCGTGGTCTTCCCCTGACTGTTGTAATCAGTCAAGGCATGACCTAACTCGAAATAATTATAGGATGCGAGGTCAACCTTGACGATATCCGGGGTTTTGCCTATCTCCGCCTTGTTGATCGAAATCGACTTTTGGTTTGGATCGATATCAACGATAAAACCTTTTTGTCCATTTTTAATAGCGGATCCCTGATTTTTTTTAAAAACAATTGGCTCTCCAACAC
>NZ_JBAQPS010000317.1:0-2611 GCF_049305995.1 Sulfuricurvum sp. | reverse complement strand
CATGCTGGTGAACTCGAAATCCTCTCTAATTTTGAAAAGCAAGATATCAAAGGGAGCTATGAGCTTCGCAATTTCATCGCACACGATTATGAGGGGATTGATCTTTATATCGTTGAAAACGTGATTGAAGAGAGGTTTCCTGTTATCAAACAGGGGATTAAGAAAATTTTAGATTTATAACCAAAACAATCCCTGCTTCATCATTTATCCTTATTTTTTCTTCTTACTCTCATTTTTATCCATATCATAATAAACACGATATCGAATCAATATTTTTTCCTTTGGTCGAGGATATTTATAATACGCAAGCTCGATCGTCTCTCTAGTCGTGTCATTGAGAACCTCAATTTTGCTTTTTTGGACAAAAGATATATCCGAAATCGAACCATTCGGATGTAAATAGAACTCAATCATATTTCTATCATTAACAATCACATCAGCAGGAATACGTGAGTGTCCATAACGATCTAATACAGCTTGCGTGATACGACGTATTAATTTATAATTTCTAGTTAAATACTCTTTTTCTCCGGCACTCAGTTGTTCAAACTTTTCTCCATAAGTTGTTTTTAGAGTATCAAGATCTTTTATCTCTTCTGCATTCAAACATAAACTCAACAAAATCAAAAAAATCAATCTATACAGAGAATTCAACATAAATAATTCATACTTTAATGATCAATATGCCCAACGATCAACTCGTTCGGCAATTCATCCATATCCCCCTCTTCGGCGGGGAATTCGCGTGCTAAAACTGTACCGCACGATTCAATCGCTTCGAGGTACCCTTCCCCAACACTTTTCGTATGCAAACGATGACGAAATTTTTCTAAAATCGGTTGCCATTTCTCAGGAGAGATTTTCGCATCGATCCCGATATCAGTGAGTATCTCGACATACCCCTCATCGATTGAGACAAAAAACAAAATAGCGCGTCGTTTCGTGGTACGATACAAACCGAATTTACGAAAACTTTCCTGTACTACGAGCGTTGCTTGCCGTCGCATCACGACATTTGGAACCAAATATTTGGAGATGAGGGGTAAACGGGTTACAATCAACAATACGATAAATAACACTATCTGTAAGCGAAAAATATCCCCCAGTGTGAGCCAATCGGTGAGCCACAGCATCAAATGAGGGATCAACAACGCACTCAATGCCGATACGAAAAAAGCGTAAATCCCATAATCGCTACTTTTTTGAGTAATGATCGCGACAAATTCGCAAGAACTGTTTTTCTCGGCGTTTTGGATCGCCTCTTTTATCTGATTTTTTAATGTTTCATTCAACTGTTTCATAAACTCCCCAATCCGTCCAATACACTTCCGATGTCAGCACTTGCACCCGCTCCGCCGAAATCGCCACCGCCACCGCTAAATATTTCGAAGGAATCCCCGCTTCCAATATTTCCACCACTATCGGCCATATCGGTAATTATCGATCCGTAATCGGAATTTTGATCCGAATAATAGGCAATGATAGCGACAATCAAAGCGATAATACCACTGATAATCATGATGTGACTGAACGCCCATACCAAAAATCCGGCAAATCCTCCAACTAGAACTGATGCTATTACCCTGATAGCAATATTAACTTGTCGTGAGAAAAAGTAGCTTCCTGCCCAAAATGCCATCACTAAAAAAGGGATTGAAGCAATAGCCGCAATATAAAATGCACTCATCCGTACAGGTTTATAGGCACCGTAATCATGTTGATACTCTTTTGATACAATCGTCCCGATGGCATCGATTGTATCACGTATCCCGCCGTAGACATCTTTCTCTTTAAAACGGGGAAGCATTTTCGATTGGATCATCTCATACGCTTCGGCATCGGTGATAAACGCTTCCAACCCATAACCGATCTCGATCCGTACTTTTCGATCTTTCGGGGCGATCATGATCAAAATTCCGTTGTCTTCGTCTCTCTGCCCCACTTTCCAATAACGGGCGAGTTGATACCCATACTCAGCAATGTCATACCCATCGAGTGATTTGAGAGTAACGACCACCACCTGTACGGTGCTGTCACGTTCGATCGTCCCTGACATATCAGCGAGAGACTGCTCTTGAGCTTTAGAGAGGAGTCCCGCTTCATCGACAACCCGACCCGTGAGTTCAGGAAATTTCGGCTCTGCAAAAGCATAAACCCCTATAAATACTAGGGTTAAAAGGGCTAACCGAAACATCGATTAGAACGCTACGGTTGGTGCTTTTTGACTCTGAGGCTCTGCGCTAAAGGTCTCTTTTATCGTTGCATCGGGATAAAGGATTGCAGCTACCCAACGCCCCGGAACCGTACGAAGTTCGAGATTGTAGGCTTGGACACTTTGAATGTAATCACGACGTGCAACGCTGATACGATTTTCCGTCCCTTCCAACTGCACCTGCAATGCCATAAAATTTTTATCGGCTTTGAGTTCTGGATAACGCTCACTGACCATCATCAGTCGTGAAAGAGCACTACTAAGTTCCCCTTGCGCTTTTTCAAACGCGGCAAATGCTTTGGGATCATTCAAAACGGCCGGAGTTATGTTCATTTGTCCCACTTTGGCACGTGCTTCGGTAACACCGACGAGCACCTCTTTTTCATGAGAGGCGTACCC
>NZ_JBAQPS010000316.1:0-2954 GCF_049305995.1 Sulfuricurvum sp. | reverse complement strand
CTCGAATATTTTTTTGATGTCATGCCAAATCGGGTCAATTGCCACCTTGTTATGAGCAAAGCTGAGTAAATGAGGTGTAGCATCACTAGCTAAATCAATTTTAAGGCCATTTTGAGACGTTTTAATTACTTTTGCGAGGATTTTATTGAGCCTAGACTTTGAAAGGCTTAGCGGGTCTTCTGAGAGCCATAGGAAAGCTCTTCCATCTTTTTCTTCGAGGCAGTATCGCGCCGCGATTTGTAAAATTATCCATGTCTTCCCGCTTCCACCGGGTGCAGTAACGAGAGAAACCGTATTTTTCGGGATAGGCAACCAATCTTTAAGGATAAACTCGGCTTCTTTTTCTTCGATTTCTTCATGGTTTGTTGGTTGGGGCAATCGTCGATCAACATTCATCCCCTCTTCCATGGCTAAAATCAGTTCTTTAGCCGCGTGAATTGGATCTTCGGTTTGTGCCGCACGCTTAAACTCCGTAGATAGCTGAAAAAGTGTTCTTCGATCCCGATATTTAGTTAGTTCGTCAATATACGGTTGAATGTTTGAAATCGGGTTTGTTGTTAATACTTCAATCATAGTCCGCTCATCGAACCGCCCTGCTCTGTTACACTCAGAGCGAATGAATTCTTCGTCAATGGGTTTATCTGCAAGAGTAAGATTCTTCATCGCAGTAAAAATATCTTTATGCGACTGCAAATAAAAGTGTTCCGATGTTAAAGTCTTTGACACATCATTAAATTGTGATGGCTCAAAAATTAATGAGGATAAGACACTTCGCTCAAACGCTAGATTGGCAGTGATATCGTTTTCTTCGTACATATTTTAGTATCCTTGTGTAGTTTAACTTATTTAACTTATGTTAGTTAATTAACCTATTTAAGTGATTTAACTCTATCAAATTCATCAATGAGAAGTTTCTTCGCGTAAGCAGTCACATCCTTGCAGCCATTTTGGAATGCGATTGGTGAAAGAACATCAATCATTTCTTGGGAGATATAAAACTGTACACGCTGATTCTGTTTTTGGTAGGCGTCAACGTTTGGACGTCCGATTTGGCTACTGCTTTTATCGTTCTCGTTGATTGCCTCGAAGTGATTGACAGGTGCTTTTTCGTCACCTTTTTTTAAGCCTTTGAAAGCCATTTTATTTATCTCCTTTCGTCGTATTAATTAACTTTACTAAGTTATTAAAGTCCTCTGTGACTTTGCGGTAATTGAAACCATTCAAACCGCCCTCTTTCTGCATTTGCTCGATGGTTTTGTGCTCTGTGAAAATGTTTTGTAATGCCATCGATGAACGGATCGGACAAATTGGAAGATGATCGAAGCCAAATTCCTTGATCGTGTCGAGGAGCACTTGATAATCTTTGTCACTTTCCTTGATCTTGTTTGGTACGAGGATGATATTTTTATTCAATGGCAGCACAGAGTTGATCGCCTCAATGGTTACTTCGACGTTCGCCTGCTCGACGATGAACGGAATTATGATTACGTTGGATCTCTTGAGAACTGCCGCCATGTGTTTGGTAATGCCGCCGCCGAAATCGTAGATCACATCATCAAGCTCTGCCGGTATTGCTTCGGTAGTAATCAATAGATGATTGCTGTCCAAATGATTTTTGAGTACCGAGTAGGTCTCATTGGCTACAATCCCATAATCAAATGAATATGCAAGATTTAAAGCTATAGAAGTTTTGCCTTGGCCACCTTTAAAATTCATAACCGAGATTTCCATAAAATGCCCCTTTAATAAGTTAGTTACGTTATTATAGTTAAATAAGTTATTAAAGTCAAGTAAGTTAAATAAGTTTTTTAACAAAATGTATAATATTGGGTAATTTAAAAATATAGGGTGCAGATTTAAGGGGAATAATCATTAATAAGTTATTTACGTTATTATAGTTAAATAACTTATTAAAGTAATTTAAGCATCAAAAAAATATTACGATATCCATCCTACCATATTATTAGTTGCTATGGCTCTTGCCATTAGGTCTGAATTATTAAACATTTTTCCATGGAACATTGGTACATATCGAAAGTAAGAGTTAGGTGTTATTTCCTCAACAATTGATAAGTCAGTCGGAGTCCCAACATTTGATCCATCCTCTGAGAGAATAAATTCGAATTTATTCTCAGTCACATCTAATAATTTATTCGCGACCCTTAGTGTATTCATAAATACCAGATCAAGAAGCTGTCCATTCTCAAATTGGAACCAAGCGTGGTGGCTGCTAAATATCTCACCAGACAAAGCACGTCTAACCCCAACATCATCAAAATAGTGATAATTTTTTATAGGTGTTTTGACATAACCATATATTGTATATGCTTTGCAACCAAATAATTTTTCAAGCCCAACCACCAATGGATCGTGACCACATAAATATGAGCATGACGCAACTGGGGCAACAGGGAAAGGATCAAAAAAACTACTATAATCTTCATCAAGAAATTTATTCACTTGTTGAGCAGTAATTTTTGGTAATGATTGGTTCACATTCACACCAAGTTTTTTCAATTTTGAGTAATATCCTTGATTCGCAGAAGCATATCCGGAATTTTTATAATGTGAGAATGTAAACATATACCCTCCGTATTTTTGTGATATTTTACCTTATACTAAACCCAAAAGTGGGCTAGTATTTTATAAGTTATTATAGTTTATTAACTAAGATAACTTATAAAAGTTAAATAATATATTTAGGGGATTTTGTATCTACTAAAGAACTGAATAAATTGTTTGTCGGGTGACATTAAACTCGCGGGCTATCTTCGACTTTGCCACTCCCGTTTTATCTAATTCTTTTATTTTTAAAATCTGTTCGGATGAAAGGGCGGGCTTTCTTCCCTTATAAGCACCACGTTTTTTTGCCAACTCAATTCCTTCACGTTGACGCTCTTTGTTCCAGGATCTTTCAAACTCTGCGAATGCTCCCATGACGGAGAGGAGTAGGG
>NZ_JBAQPS010000315.1:0-2096 GCF_049305995.1 Sulfuricurvum sp. | reverse complement strand
GCTTAAAGATCGGCTTGATTTAGTAGCTCAAATGGAGAGTTCGACGCATGAACAGCTCCGAAATGTTTTCAAAGAGGAGCTTGATGCACTGAATGTGATCCAATCCAATCAAAAGCTTTTCGTATCGAAAATCGAGGCTCTTTTGGTACAGCAACAAAGTGCGATGGAAAAATTTGAAGAGTTCACCCTCTCAGAACTCCCGAGTTTGGACAATGTGGTGCATCGTCATATCGATTTGCTTCGTGTCGCGGAACAAGATCATTTCAATCAGCTCAAAAATGTGGTTCGTCTCAGCTGTGATGAACAAAAAGAGGCACATAACCAGATGAATGAACTTCGTGAAACAGTGCTCAAAATCGCTTCTCATCAAACTCCGGATCATACCATCGTCATTTTGCAAAAAGAGCTTGATCGAATCGTTCATGATTTCGCACGCCATATAGAAATATTGGGAGTAAAAAGCGAAGCGATCCTCTCTACGTTACAAGAGAATGATAGCATACTCAAAAACTCGCGTGAAGAGAGTGAGATGATTATGCGTCAAATGGTTCTCTCCTCCAAACAGATGAAAGAGATGTCTCTGCACTCGAAAGAACTTACCGAATCATTCAGACCGCTATCGCATCTTTTTCTTTCGGCAGAAACATTGCATACTGAGTTTATGAATGCACGCGGAAGATTGAGTGAATTGATCGTTACACTTGAATCGTATGAACGCCACGAATATCGTGCAATTCGCCAAAGTTTGGAAGAAATCGCGGCAAAAGCAACTGCTCAGATGGAACTTTTTGTTCAAAACATCCAAAAGCACGAGAAACTTCCTCTCATTGAAACAAAAGATGTACAAGAATTAGCGAGTAAAGTGAAACTTCAAAAAAGCTATTTGGGAGAAAACCAAGAATAAAGACTTTATAATGCTGTAAAAATAGAGGTTTTAGTCAATGATAGAATTTTATGAGCTTTTAGATGATGAAAATGTACCGTACCGCTGTGATGTAGAACTCGACCTCATCGAAGAATCCCCCCAAGAAGAGCGACCTTGGTTATTATGGCTTTTTGTAAAAGCAGAGTCAGTTACCGAGAGTTTAGAGGCTTTTACGCGTGATCTGATTTTAGCTCTTACTACCTCTGTCGATGCCGTGTTCGCAGGGAGAGTGATGAAAGAGGGGTGGGCAGAGTTTTATTTCTACGCCCCGCACTCCAAACGATTTGAAAACATTAGTTCAGATGTCATGAACCAACACGGAGGCTATGTGTATGAACGTGGCTCTTCCAGAGACAGTAAATGGGAGATGTACAACGATAATCTCTATCCAGATGCTTATGGATTGCTCAGTATCCAAAATCGCCATACGATTGCGGCATTACTCGAAGCGGGCGATGATCTAACACTCCCTAGAGAAGTAGAACACTATCTCTTTTTCCAAACCAAAACATCGATGGAACGTGCCGTATCCCAACTCGCTTCACACGGATATGAGGCAAAAGAGTATGTCAATGATGATGAAAGCGATTATGGCTACGGAGTAGTTCTCGTAAAAACAGAAGCGATCACTCAGGAGGTCATCGAAGAGACGACCACTTCACTCTATGAATCCGCGATCCAAGAACACGGTATCTATGAGGGGTGGAGCACTGTGTTAGGGGCAGAAGCGTAATGCCACTAAACAAACCAAAATACACTCTTTTCAAAAACACCCGCTATGCCTTAAACGGTTTGATCGAAGTGACGAAAAATGAGAAATCGTTTCGTCTTCAAATCCTCCTATTTGTCGCAGGGATGATTAGCGCATGGCTGTTGCCGATCTCTTTTGTCCAAAGTTCGATTTTATCTGTCACTTTGTTTATTCCGCTTATGGCGGAGATGATCAACAGTGCCGTTGAACGTACGGTTGATTTGGTCACATTCGACCACCATGAACTCGCCAAACGGGCAAAAGATGCCGGAGCGGCGTTGGTATTTCTATCCTTAACAATGCTAGCGTTAATCTGGGGATTAGTCCTCTATAGTGTATTTTGTCTGTAACGTTTTCGTAAGAGAGTTTAGCTTATAATTTCCATTATATTTTTATCAGAGGTTTTACTATGGCAACTGC
>NZ_JBAQPS010000314.1:0-4688 GCF_049305995.1 Sulfuricurvum sp. | reverse complement strand
ACTTTGAAATTGGTTCGACGTGCGGTAACCCTAAGAATGAAGTTAAATATGTTCGTTGTGTTCGAGATAGTAAATAGCTTTTAAAAAAATCATATGAGGTTCTATATAATACGCGCATCCTCAGCATGCTTTTGTAAAGCAAATCATACCGTTGATGTAGAAGTGGTACCTTGGACGTGTTGGACATTTTTTGACTGGTAATTGTAGAGAGGAATACGATGAAAAACACTATTATCATAGCTTTAGCTTTATTGATCTCACACAGCATCAACGCCTCAGCAGATGGGATAAAAATCGATCTCTATAAACCTACAGGGCTAAATTATAACCAAGCGTGTACGATGGAACAGATCACTCAGAGCAAACAGCCCCCGAGTATTACGCTGAGCCGAGACGATTTCACCACACCCATATCCAAAAACCAGCGGTGGAATCTCTCTAGTGATAAATGGAATAGCAAAAAAGCATTTGAATCCCTCCAGGATCACTGTTTTATCCTCAGAACCGCAGAGAATCACTCGATGGCGGGAGTGGTGCTATCATCCCATACGGCTCGATTTAACCAAATCCCTGTGATATTTGTCGAACACAAAGGGGGAAATGTGACTCTGCACAGCGATCTGTTTAGGGCGATCGATTCGAAATTGGATTGCAAATGAAAGCTTTTTTATACCTCATTTTCCTCTTCTCCCTGACCCAAAGCGTACTCCATGCCTGCATGGGAGATGAGAGGATCGAACCCTCAAACCGATGGAAAAACGCGATGGATGTCGCGGTGCATGTTCCGATGTTTAATCTCTTGCGCGGTCAGATAATCACCCTGCATTTGCCGCTCGAAGGTGGGAAAAGCCCATGGAAAATACCCCAAAAAGGCTCAAACGACGAGTTTCGCTGGTACACTGAAACCACCGCTACCGATCAATTACTGAGAATACAGGCACTGAAACCCGCTCCATCGATATTTGAGGCTGAATTTACCTCGGGTTCTACTAACGCTAGAGCAATGATCACTCTCAATGTTTTGGCAACAGGGGTATCGCCCCAATTTAACCCCCTCTATCTCACCTATACGGATCATGGGAAAACGTTTGAAAACCATCCCCACAGCCCCGTCGTAGTGAGACTGGAAACTCCCAAAGGGAAAAAAGGGGTGTGGAAGTTTAACGACAGTAAAAAAGAATCCCCGAAGGTAGAGGGGATGGAGTTTTTGTTTAATGCCTCTTTTGAGTCTAGGGATTTGGTGTTTGAATTTATCGAAGAGGATTCATGGAATCTTTTCCCGACAAAAGCTAAATTTTATATCACTCCCATGCGTGAGATTCCAACATGTTAATCTAAAACAAATAACAAGGAGCACCCATGAATCCAACAACCGACACAGAACAAACTTTTGATATTCACCCCTATATCATGTATGTGATTGAACCTGCGAATGCCGATCTCAACAAACGGCTCATGGACAAAAGCTACTGGGGAGATTCGGGAGAATGGGTGGATGAAGCCCTCCAAGAGATCAAATCTATCCTCTTTGAATATCCTCTCATTAACACTAAAAGTGAGGTGGTAATATGGCTAAACAGAAGCCTCGTCCAGCTGGAAAACGCTAGAGATATGTTTCGTGAAAAGCGATCAGATCCTGATGGTTACGGTAGCGGTACTTTTAAAGAATGCATCGATAGGCTGAGGGATGTGCGAAAAGAAATTCTCAGTAAACCCAGTTTTTAAAGGAAGAAAATGCCAACCAGATATCACTACATCCTCTACGCATGTGCATTTATTTCGCCGCTATGGGGTGATGTTCTCTCGTACAATACGATGGTGGCTCAAGAGAGATTGCAATCCAATCCAACTATCTTTGATCGTAGCGATCAGTTTTGTTTAGGGAAAAAACCGCAAGAGAGCTGTGTGATAACTGCAACCCATTTCTCCGGCGGTGGCGAGGGAGTCTGTATAAACGGACAAAGTGCGGATAAATCGGAAAAAATCGATTTGATCTGTCAACGAAGTGAGAATATCTATATCGAGAGAGGATTACCCAAAGGGGGATTTGTTGCCGATTCGAGAGTGTGCTCCAAGGGCAAAAACATCTCAAAACATCCTCAAGAGAGAAACAAAAACTGTAAACCCATCCTCCCCCCTCCTCCGGATCGGTTTTGTCGAGCCAAAAAATCAGGGGATAGCTGTACGGTAGAGTTCACCTATCATGACAAGAATGAAAAAGAGACCGGTGTATGCCGCGAAATGTTTGAAGAAGAGCATTACTACCTCTATGGGCACCGATCCGATACACGGATAGTGTTGCGATGCGAACCGATCAAAAGCGTGGAGAGAATCTTTACACCGATTTCGGTGATCCAAAAATTGACCCAATGACTCAACTCGAAGGGTTGATGTGGACACTTATAATTGAACTCCCCATCGCGATAACACTGTTACGTTCACAACCCATTCTAAAGCTCCTTTTTGTCGCAACAAGTGCGTCACTTATGACCCATCCTATCGCGTGGTATCTCTCTGTGCTGTTATCACCGCAAGAGTATCGCGTGGGATTTTACGCTATCGAAACAGCAGTGATAGTTACCGAAGCATTATGGTATCAGGGATGGTTTCAGCTGGAGTGGAGATATTCGGTTATGGTTTCACTGATTGCCAATACAGTATCGATGATTTTAGGGGGAATCCTTTTTTAAAAAGGTAGAACAAAAATTGTATTGAGAGATAATACAACCTTGAAGGAACACACAATGTCAATCCAAAGCTACATCGCTGAAAACAAACTCGAATGGATGATCGTCTACAATGCCCCTACCGATGCGTACAAATACGCCTACCGTGGATGTCTCGTCGTAACTGAGGGTAAAGTAATCACCGCTGATAAAAGCCTACCTCCAAAAGATATCGTCAAACAAGTACTCCTCGCTACCAACAACGATACCATCGATTTCATGGCGCTAGAGCTTCAATCATTGGATCTTTTTGAATCTTTTGTAGCTAAATACAAAGAATATTTGTCTCCTACAGGAAAATATCTCTTGTTCGTCTCTGACATTATCGGAAAAGGCTCATTCGTTTATGAAGGAATTACGTTCAATACGTTTGCATTGGATGAGAGTTCTGTATGGAACGACTTACTCGAACTCGGTGATCTTTCAAAAGGTGATTTGAAAAAGATGTCTGATAAAGAGAAAATCGATGCTGTTGCAAAAGAAGTTTCACGTAGTAACCTTCGCCTTAGTGAAAAAACCTATGAAGAGATTAAATCTTACCAACGCGGTGGAAAAGCCTCTTTCGGAGCGGTGTAAGCTGCTTCGTCATCGTGCTACGACACGGAATTTACTCTTTTATGCAATATGAATATTTTTTTCAAATTCTGGTCAATATTGAGATAAAAAAGTTCTTCAAGTGTGTTTTTAGCATGGACGATAGCAAATATATCAGGAATTTTAGTTTCCACTACCACATCAATATCACTCTTTGATGTCACTTCATTACGGACAGTTGAGCCAAAAAGACATTCGAAACAATCGGCAAAATCATTCCTAAACTGCTTTAAAATATCGTATCCTTTTGATTTTAATAGAGTGATTGTAGTATATTCTACTATCTCCCTCGCCGAACAACTGCCAACAAGCAAAGAGGAGATGCTAAACATCAGCGGTATCGGAGAGGTAAAATTTGAGCGATATGGTGAGCTATTTTTAGAATTAACGAGAGAGTTGAGTGCTAAAGAGAGGGATTGATTGTATAATAATCCTTATGAAACCGACAAAAGAACATATTTTAGAATATCTGCACGAGATCAAAAGTGAGCTTCACCAAAGCGGTATTGTTCAGCTGGGACTCTTCGGCAGTTATGCGCGTAATGAAAACACCCTCTACAGCGACATCGACATTGCAATCAAAAAAGAGGAAAACTACCTCCAACACCGCAACGCCTACACCTATTTTGATGAAGTAGCAAAGATAAAACAGCGGATATTTGAAAAGTTCCATCGTAGCAGTGATATTTTCGATCTGGACAGCACTTCGAGCATGAAAGACTCCATCACCAAGGATATTATCTATGTATAGCATCAGAGCGATAGAGCGTATCCGAGTGATCGATAAAAAAATCGGCTTTATCGAAAATATCGTCCGAAAGAGCGGTTCTATTATCAATGCACTCGAAGATGAAGAGAACTCACGCGCTTCGATCCTCATGCACCTCACCTCTATCGCTGAACAGTTTGATAAACTACTCCATGCTGGTGAACTCGAAATACTCTCCAACTTTGAAAAACAAGACATCAAAGGGAGCTATGAGCTTCGCAATTTCATCGCTCATGATTATGAAGGGATTGATCTTTATATCGTTGAAAACGTGATTGAAGAGCGCTTACCTGTCATCAAACAGGGGATCAAGAAAGTTTTAGATTTATAACGAGAACAATCCCTGTTTCTTCATTTACCCTTATTTTTTCTTACTCTCATTTTTATCCAAATCATAATGGACACGATAACGAATCAATATTTTTTCCTTTGGTCGAGGATACTTTGCGTATGCAAGTTCTATCGTCTCTCTGGTAGTGTCATTTAAAATATCAATTTTGCTTTTCTGGATAAATGATATATCTGAAATAGAGCCGTCCGGGTGTAGATTAAACTCTATCATATTCCTATCATTGGTTATCACGTCTAAAGGAATACTT
>NZ_JBAQPS010000313.1:0-11983 GCF_049305995.1 Sulfuricurvum sp. | reverse complement strand
GTAAAGAACACTTCTAGTAGAATTACATTATTACACCCTCCAATAACCTTTTTTCTTATAAAGTGGTGATAGAATATCTGCCCTCTATGTTTGGTTAACATTTTTTAGTATAAAGATTAATATAGTATTCTATCAAATTCATAAATATTATAAAAAATTATTTTTACTTATAAATAAAAGATCATTAGCATAAAAAAATCATAAAAAAGTCTTAAATAGCTAATTTTATGGATTAATTAAGAATTACATCATTAATATATTGAGTAGATACTATGCATTAGAAAGGGTAAAAATGTTTTTTGGAAATAAAGATAATACGGCAATTCTTGAGCCTCTTCATGCAAAAATAGCTGAACTAGAACGAGAAAATAATGATTTAAAAGATGAAAATACACGTTTGAATCAAGAGATGGCAGGATTCAAAAATAATGCTGTTATGTTCCAACTTATACATGATTTGACTGAAAACTTAACTAATGCTTGTCAACTTGATTTGGGGTTATTGCAAAAAGATCTTGCAGATAATGTTAGTCATTTGGAAGAGATTGAATCACTCAATAAAAGCAATCACAATAATGCTATTGAGATTAATAATGAAATCGGTGAAATTTTAGATATTCAACAAAAATTGGTCAGTAAAATAACGGATAATTATGGTTCTGTTAGTCAGCTTAGTGATGGTGTTGGGTCTATTGGGCAAGTAATAGATTTAATCAAAGATATTTCAGATCAGACTAATTTATTGGCACTGAATGCCGCAATTGAAGCAGCTCGTGCTGGTGAACATGGACGAGGTTTCGCGGTTGTTGCCGATGAGGTGCGTAAACTGGCAGAGCGAACACAAAAAGCAACTGCTGAAGTAGCGATGAATGTTCAGAGCTTAAAACAAAATGCTATGGATATTTATGAGCGATCCAGCTCAATGGAAGAGATATCATCTATCTCAAGCAGCAAATTGGAGCAGTTTCGTAATACGCTTTGCGAATTAAGCAGTAAAACCGAAGAGATAGAAAATGATTCGACAAATGTTCTTTACTCTGTGTTTATGGTATTGGTCAAATTGGATCATTTACTTTTCAAAGCAAAAGGGTATAAAACGGTATTCAGTGCTAAAGTAGAGGATGAATTTGCAGATCATCACCATTGTCGTTTAGGTAAATGGGCTGAAGGTGGAAAAGGATCTCAGATTTTTGGGCATACACCAAGTTTTAGAAAATTGGAAGTTCCGCATAAGGCTGTGCATGACAACATTCTAGCTGCAGTTAAATGTGTAAGCTCAGGTAGATGCGGTCAAGAATCTAAAAATGTAATGACCTATTTTAAAGAAGCAGAAACTGCGAGTCGAGAGGTTGTTGGTACGCTTAATGCAATGTTGCTTGAAGAGCGACAAAAACGTGTTAATAAATAGCTAGTTAAAATTTTAATGATAATCGGGGGCTTTACCCCCCCCAAATTTTGGTATCTTTTATCATCTTCATTGCTGATTCTTACATAAATATATCCTCTCACTTTTTTTTAATCTCGGTAAATATCAATTTGAGTTATGTATTTTTTACAGTTTAAAACTTGATTTATCTATTTATTATAGGTAAAATACTGTAACTAACAGGTTTTAAATATAAGGAAATGGATGAATATTACGATTGTCAATTTTAAAGGGGGAGTAGGTAAATCGATGATTGCCCACCAGCTGATATCAGGATTCGGCTTTCACGGGTACGAGATCGATCCTTACGGTTCACTCTCGGATCGGCTTCCGGATCGGGTGGAGCGGATCGATATTCAGCAAAAGCATTTAGAGTATCCTGCCAATGAGACGATTTTTGATTTCGGTGGGTTTGATGATGTCAAACTTGATCAGGCGATAGAATACTCGGATTTGATTATTATCCCGTTTATCCCGACACTGGAGACGATACAGGGGACAGTGGATACGCTGGTACGCGTCTCATCGGCAAATAAACCGATTCTCATGGTACCGAATATGAGTCAAAAAGAGAACGATATCAACGATGCGAAATTTGTTTTCGAAGATACGCTTGGGTTTGAGATCGAGATGTTTCCGATTCCGATGAGCGTGGCTTTACAAACGGCAATCAATGAAAATAGTTCCATCATCGAACTCTCACAGCAAGGGGGGATCAAAGCGTATGCGTACAGAAAAAGTGCGAATTTGATTCGTGATCTGCATGAGAAAATTCGAGAATACGATAATGTATAAAGGGGGAGGGCGTCAATGGAAGAGGTAAAAGAGAATAAATTTGCCGCACGGGTAACGCAGAGAGAACTCTCGACTCATAAAACGATCCAGATAGCCAAACATCCGGGGGGACGTCCGAAGAAAAACGATGAGGTGAAACAAAGCGAGAAAGTTTTTCTCACCCTCACCAAAAGCGAAAAAGAAAAAATTGATGCCTATGTGGGTAAAACAGGTGAGTCGATCGCAGGAGCGATTCGGCGAGCATTAAAAGAGATGGGGATGATATGAAAATAATGAAACAATCGATAGTTTTGGCAGCGGCATTGGTACTGTTTAGTGGGTGTATTCCGCAACCCGAAGTTACACCACAAAAAGCGTGTATGAGTGCATCACAGCTCAATGCCTACGGGTACGATCACCTCGAAAAAGTGGCGAAATTGCTCCGTGAAGATAAAAAGAACATCGAATCATTCGAAGGATTTATCAGTGCGATGAAAGGGACGGTGGACAGTTATGCACAGATGATAAAATCAAGCGTTTATATCAGTAATGTGGTACGATTTTTACCGATCCCCTATGCCGGAGAGGTCTCCAATACGACCAAACTGCTTTCCAAAACGGTACTCAACCTCGGCGGAGCGGCAAGTGCGCTGAACAAATACAAAAGCAGTTCGGAGTATTTTCTCTCCAGTTTTGATAAACTAAACCGTTCCAATGCCAGTGCCGCAGAGATATCCAAGTTAGCCGTGTATGCCGATACTAAACTTCTCAATGATGCGAAAAATCTCGAAAATTCCCTCAAAGAGATATCAGCTTCGACGGAGATGATGGCGGCAACGACGCAAAGTATCGCCGATGCTCTCGACACAACGGGAAATTATATGAATCAGGCGAAGAGTTTTGTGGGGCTTTCACAGCCTAGCGGAGATGATAAAAGTACCGTCGTTCAGAATCGCAACTCGATCAATGCCCGTATGGCACAGCTCAACCAAAAAATCATATCATTAGAAAAGAGCGGAGAATCACACCGTTTTAATATCGCGAAAGCGCGGACTTATTCGGAGTTGGCGGTACAGTTGGAGAAGTGATTTAAGATAGATTATTTCTGCCTCGTAATGAGGCAAGCGTTTGCTGTCACCTATGGCTAAGCTTTTCGCTACGCTACATGTGCCATAGCGGCTAGCGTAGCCAAAGGGATGAATTCCTTTGGCGTTCAATTTTATGTGGTTATGCCTTTTTCATAAACGCGGCAACGAGGACGATCGTAGAGCCGTTGATTTTTCCCTCGATGTAGCGTGCGTCATCGGTAAGACGGATATTTTTAACGATGGTTCCCCGTTTAGCGGTGAATCCTGCCCCTTTTACTTCGAGGTCTTTGATAAGTGTTACGGTATCTCCTTCGGCAAGGATCGTTCCGTTGCTGTCGCGTTGAACAACTGGCCCACCGTCATCATTACCTGCTGTACTCAACACCCCCGCTTGCGCCCATGCTTTAACATCGTCTTCGAGGTACATCATGTCGAGTTGATCTTGATCGCCGAGTGCTGATAGGAGACGATATGCCATCACTTGTACGGCAGGTACTTGGCTCCACATACTATCACTTAAACAACGCCAGTGATCGGCATCTAAGTTTTGAGGATTTTCGATTTGGCTTTTGCAGGTTTTGCAGATATGGATCGATTGATCCTCTGTCCCATCACTCGGTGCTACTTCGAAAGCACTTAGACCCTCAGTCGCACCACATAATTCGCAAATATTTCCACTACGTTCTTCAATACTCATAATAACACCTTACTTAATTAATAATGGCATTATAGCGTATTAGGGCTGTGTGTAATTGATCCCATCGCCGTCGATGAGAACTTTCCCGCCGTTACGGAGGAGTTGAAGTGCGTTTAGCTCTTCGATGATAGTGGAGACAAAGAGTGCTTTAAGATGCATAACATAGAGGGAAAAATCGTCTCGTTTACATTTTTTCAACTCTTCGGCGAGGAGTGAGGGAGTGAGGTGTTTACTGTCAAATGCCAGTTTTTCAAAGCTAGAAGGGAAGGAAACTTCAGTGATGAGGGTATGGATATTGGGGTGCTCATCCAGTAACTCCCAGATACGATCGCATTTATAAGTATCAGAGGTAAATAAAATACCTGATTCACCTTTTTCGATTATATAGCCACAACTTCCTTCTGTATGATTTGTTTTAAATGGGGTAAGAGTAACTCCGTCTATATTATAAGGAGATTCAATTTCTAATTCGATAAATTCGATAGTTTTATCAGTATAGCCGATAAGGGTGATTTCTTTGAAATTGGGCCAAATACGATGGTTAAAAATAAATTGTTGGAGATCATCAAGTGTCGATTTTAACCCGTAAATTTTGAGAGCAATATTTTTTTTAGCAACAAAGAGATCAGCAAGAAAAGGGATGTCAATAATATGATCAAGATGAGAATGTGTCAAAAAAATATGTTCGATAGTAAAAATATTATCACCAAAAGTGTTGATAAGGTTACCGGCATCGATAACACAGTGATCGCTAATGAGCAAACATGTTGTCCCTTGTGTTGGAGTTCGTGTTCCACTTGTACCTATAAATTTTATATTTTCCATCGTTTTACCTTGATATAGGAGATTACATTATAATACAAGTAGAGATGAATTGTTATTTTAGAAGCTAGTTAATCATTTTATGAGCACTTAAAATTTGTTATTTAGAGTAAGTTGTGTTATCCTTACCTCTAATTTAAAACGCAAGTTACGAGCAAAGGAATCCGATGTCGCTCAAAGTTGTCCTCTCTCACAAAACCCATTATACTTTTGATAAACCAATCAATTTATCTCCTCACGTAATCCGTCTCCGTCCCGCGCCCCATAGCCGTACTCCAATCGAAGCTTATTCGCTCAACATCAAGCCTGATGATCATTTTATCAACTGGCAGCAAGATCCGTTCGGGAACTATCTCGCACGGATCGTTTTCCCTGAAAAGACGACAGAGCTTTCTATCGATGTAGAGGTGTTGGCTGAACTGGTGAGTATTAACCCGTTTGACTTTTTTGTCGAAGAGTATGCGACCAATTTTCCGTTTAAATATAAGAAAGAGCTCAAAAAAGAGCTAGCCCCCTATCTGAAAGTTACTGAGAGAGGAAAGCGTCTCAGTGAGTTTGTACACTCTATCGATTTAACTCCGCGCTCTATTAATGATTTTTTAGTAGAGTTAAACATGAAGGTTCATCAGCATCTAAACTATACCCTCAGAATGGAACCGGGAGTTCAAGCCTGTGCCGTCACCCTAAAAGGTAAAACAGGTTCATGCCGCGATTTCGCATGGCTTTTTGTGCAGGTGCTTCGTCATTTAGGTCTTGCGGCCCGTTTCGTATCTGGGTATCTCGTTCAGCTCTCTGCTGATGTTAAATCTCTCGATGGTCCGAGCGGTCCCTCTGAAGATTTTACCGATTTACACGCATGGACGGAGGTCTATATTCCGGGTGCGGGATGGATCGGTCTGGATTCGACGAGCGGTCTTTTCGCCGCAGAAGGGCATATTCCTTTGGCGTGTACTCCGAATCCTGAGAGTGCCGCTCCGGTCGAGGGGGCGATGGACAAGTGTGAAGTAGAATTTGAATATTCCAACACGGTAACGAGGGTTTTTGAATCACCGCGTGTGACCAAACCTTACCGTGCCGAGCAGTGGGAAGCGATCGATGCACTTGGATATGCAGTTGATCGTGAACTGATGGATAATGATGTTCGTCTTACGATGGGGGGAGAGCCGACCTTCGTCTCCATCGATGATATGGAATCACCCGAGTGGAATACCGAAGCGGACGGTCCGCATAAACGCGAACTCGCCAATGTCCTCTCTAGACGATTGTTAAAAACATTCGGCAAAGGGGGATTACTCCATCATGCACAGGGGAAATGGTATCCGGGTGAACCGTTGCCACGTTGGATGTCCACGATTATTTGGCGCAAAGACGGACAGCCGATTTGGAATAATCCTGATCTATTAGCGAGTTTGGATCAGACATTTGATTATACCCCTGAAGATGCGCGGAAATTTTTAGCAACTTTATGTCTCAATCTCGGGATCAGCGATAAAAACATCCATGATGCCTACAATGATCCTCTCGTGGCATTGTTGCAAGAGTCCCTCTTACCGGTCGATGTCGATCCGATGAAAACGAGTTTAAAAGATTCACTGGAACGCCGTGCATTGGCCGATAGCCTCTCCAACGGAATCGATAAACCGGCCGGATTTGTCCTTCCTCTAAACTGGGGAACGACGCGTTGGGTAACGTGCCGATGGGAGTTTCGACGTGCTCAGCTCTTTCTCGCACCGGGTACCTCTCCTGTAGGTCTGCGTTTGCCTCTGGATTCATTGACCCATAAACCGCACGTCGAGCTGGAGCAGAGTTTTGAACCCGATCTTTTCGGTGCTTTTCCCTCTTTAGGTGAATACCACAGTGCAGTAAAAGAGCGTGCGGCGAAGGTGAAAACAACCACCAAAAAAACAGCTGATTATGAAACCTTTGTCCGTACGGCGATTAGTTTGGAAATACGTGAACAAAAACTCTTTATTTTTCTCCCCCCTATCACCAATACCGAGGCATTTTTGGATCTTATAGCGTCGATCGAAGAGACGGCTGAAGCTCTGCAAATGGCCGTTATGATCGAGGGGTACGAGCCTCCGCATGATCTACGGATAGAGCGAATGCGGGTCACTCCCGATCCGGGGGTTATCGAGGTCAACATCCATCCGACGTCGAGCTGGGAGGAGCTCACTGGGGTGATCGATACTCTTTACGAAGAGGCGCATCAATCCCGTTTAGGGACGCTCAAATTTATGCAAGACGGTAAGCAAATGGGGACAGGTGGCGGAAATCACGTCACCATCGGAGGGCTCACCCCGAGTGATAGTCCGTTGCTCCGAAATCCTGATCTGTTGCGTTCACTCATCACGTTTTGGCAGCATCATCCGAGCTTATCGTATCTTTTCTCAGGGCAGTTTATCGGACCGACGTCTCAGGCGCCGCGTGTCGATGAGGGGCGGTTGGAAAATCTTTATGAGCTTGAGATTGCGTTTAACCAAATCCCTGAGAATGAAGAGGTGCCGTTTTGGCTCACCGACCGACTGTTTCGTCACATGCTTACCGATTTGACGGGGAATACCCATCGCAGTGAGTTTTGTATTGACAAGCTCTACTCCCCCGACTCCTCGACAGGACGGCTGGGGATTTTAGAGCTTCGAGGATTCGAGATGCCGCCGCACGCACAGATGTCGTTGATGCAGATGTTGTTGGTTCGTACCCTTGTAGCGCTGTTTTGGAAAAAACCGTACAAACATAAACTGGTACGCTGGGGGACACAACTCCACGATAAATTCTTGATCGAGCATTATGTTCGTGAAGATATCCGTGATATCGTCGAGTTTTTACGCTCTGAGGGGTACGCTTTTGAGACCGACTGGTTTAATCCATTTTTCGAGTTCCGTTTCCCACTCTATGGGATGAGTACCATCGAGGGGATTCACTGCGAATTGCGCGGAGGAATCGAGCCGTGGAATGTGTTGGGTGAAGAGTCGAGCTCACAAGGAACCGCCCGTTATGTTGATTCCTCGCTAGAGCGGGTACAGGTCAGAGTACGCGATTTCGTGAGTGAACGCTATGTCCTCACGTGTAACGGAGTGCGTGTGCCGTTGGTGAGTACGGGGGTAGAGGGGGAATATGTTTCAGGGGTGCGTTATCGTGCGTGGCAGCCGTGGTCGGCACTCCATCCGACCATTGGGGTTGATACGCCGCTCGTGTTTGACATTGTTGATACATGGAATCGTCGTTCAATGGGGGGGTTCACCTATTTCATCGCCCATCCGGGTGGTCGTGCATACGATACTATTCCCATCAATACTCTCGAAGCACAATCGCGCCGTATCAGTCGATATTGGGGATTCGGACATACGCAGGGAGAGATGGAAGAGATTCATGAGCCGATGATCCGTGAGCAAGAGCTGATGGGAGAAGAGGGTATAGCACGCAAAGTATTAGCCCATCCGCAGCAAAAAACCTTTACCTATCAAGAACTTCCGGGGTCACTGGAATACCCGCATACCCTTGATTTACGTCGCAAATGGAGCCCTAATGCACAATAGGGTAAAATTAGAAATATGTTCGTGAAGAAAAGGTAATGTATTGAATTCGATGTTTGAACGCTATTCCCAAAACTCATCCTACGATGAGATGTTTGATCAGGATAAAAATGTCCGTCCCCATTGGAAAGCGTTAAAAGAGAATCTTGAGAAAATCACTCTTGAGAATCTTATTTCCAAACAAAAAGAGATAGATTGGCGGCTCGAAGACAACGGCGTTACCTACAATGTTTACAACGATCCAGGGGGGTTAAACCGCCCTTGGAAACTCGATCCGATCCCCTTGGTTATCGAAGAGGAACAATGGAAAATCGTCGAAGAGGGGCTTAAACAGCGCTGTCGGCTTTTTAATCTTCTGCTCCAAGATATTTATGGTGAGCAAAAAACGATCAAAGACGGCATTATTCCGATGGAAGTGATCTATGCTCACGGCGGTTTTATGCGTGAGATGCACGGGATGAAGATGCCCTTAACCATTTACGCCGCCGATATGGCACGTGGGCCGGATGGGAAATTGTGGGTGATCAATGATCGTACGCAGGCACCATCGGGTTTAGGGTATGCCATCGAAAACCGTCTAACGATGAACAGTGCGATGCAGGATCTTTTTGAGGGGATCTCTGTTCAGAGGCTGTACGATTTTTTTGAAACCTTTAAAGCACTGTTCCAAAACAACAGCCGAAATTTCGATCCGCTTAATGTTCTCCTCTCGCCGGGACCACACAATGAAACCTATTTTGAACATGCTTATCTCAGTTCATTTTTGGGACTTACCCTCGTTCAAGGGCAGGATTTACTGGCTAAAAACGGAGCCCTTTGGCTCAAAAGCCTTAAAGGACTTCGCCGAGTTGATACGATTTTACGGCGTGTTGATGAAAACTATTGTGACCCGTTGGAGCTTCGTTCGGATTCTCAGCTAGGGGTCGCAGGATTGGTTCAATCGATCAGATCCGGTGGAGTCGGAATGATCAATCCGTTGGGAAGCGGAGTCTTGGAAAACCTCGGACTCAACCCGTTTATGCCCCATTTGGCTCGTTATTTTCTCGATGAAGAGCTTATTTTACCTCAAATCGCGACGTGGTGGTGCGGTCAAGCTAAAGAGCTAGAGTATGTTTTGGAGAATTTAGAGCATCTTATCATTAAAACAATCGATCGAGTGGATGTTAAACATACCTATATCGGTAAACAATTAAATAAAAAAGAACTTGGGGCACTTCGCAAATCGATTTTAGAACAGCCTCATCGTTATGTCGGACAAGAAGAGGTAGAATTCGCCAACTGCCCGACACTGATTAAAGAGTCGATAGAACCACGCAAAGCGGTAATTCGTGCCTATACGATAGCTCAAGAAGATACCTATACCCTTATGCCGGGAGCATTGGTGCGTGTCGGGATAAATAGTGATTCTTTGATGATATCGAACCAATTTGGAGGGAGCAGCAAAGATTTATGGGTGTTGGGGGAATCTAGCAGTGTCCCCCTGACACCGATATTTCATGGTAAATCTGTGTTTGAAAATTCATTTGAAAACATCCCGAGCCTTCGAGCCGAAAATTTGTTCTGGTTGGGTCGTTATTTGATGAGAGCGATTATTACGTCACGCATGATTCGTACTACCTTAAAATATATGACGAATGCATCTCGTTACGATCACGTTTCAAACCGACAAACGGTAGAGATGCTGAGCAAAACATTGACCCATGTGACGATGACTTATCCGGGATTTTTAGAAGAAAATAGAGTTGTTTCTCCTTTCGAAGAGATTGCATCGGTGAGTTTTAACAGTGGACGGGTTGGGAGCTTGGCACAAATTATTACGATGCTCTCCAATACCAATACCTATGCCAAAAATCTTCTACCACTCGAAGCTTCCCGTATTTATGAGCACCTGGATCGTGAATGGAACCAATTTTGTTGTGAAGAAAATCCCCATCCACGTTATATGATTCATAATATTGGTAAGTTGTTGATGCAGCTAATGGCATACAAAGAGCTTATTCAAGAGAGTCTATTTGCCGATCAGGGATCGATCCTTTATGAGATCGGCGCACGGATCGAGAGATCTCAATTGTTGATTTCAAAAGCGAGAAGCTTGTTGACACCGGCGTATGATGGAGTGAGCGAATATGAAGTATTGGAAACATTGCTGAGCACCTGTGAGAGTTTAAATGCGTATCGCGCCCGCTACCGTTCATCCTATGAAATGCGTAATGTCATCGAGTTTTTATTGCTGGATATCAATTTTCCTAAATCGTTGATCAGCGAGATTGACGGATTGATGAAATTGCTTCCTCAATTACCGAAATTCAAACACGCGATCTACCTCACACGTTATGAGGAACCTATATTTGAGGCATTTTCAATGATACGTTTGAGTAAATTAGATGATCTTTGTCTGTTGGGAGAGGAAGAGTACATTCGGAGTGAACTCGATACGTTGTTATCTCAGCTCTCTTCTAGGTTGCTTCTTGCTTCCGGTGAGTTATCGAAAACCTATTTTGCCCATTATGATGAGTAGAGAATGATATATACCATTTACCACAGTACCCGATTCGTTTATCAGCATGAGGTGGGATTTAGCCATAACCTGATCCGTCTTCAACCCAGAGATACAGAAACACAAAAAGTACTTAATTTTGATCTTACTATTGAACCCATGGCGGCTGAATGTGAAGGATATAATGATTTTTTTGGAAACCATCTCCATCACCTTTTAGTGCGTGAACCGCATACTATTCTTAGTGTTGCGGCTCAGTCACGCGTCGAAATCAATGCTGACTCTCTATCGCGGCTTCAAGAAAATACGCAGAGGGTAGCATCTCTTACATTCGCGCAAGCACAGGAGCGGATGATGTTTCTCACGCCTGAAATTATCGAGGCAAAACAGTTTTCGCTAAAAAGCCCGTTTCTATCGATTGCTTCGGCAGAAATTATAGCTTATGCTTTGGTATCGATTAAGCCTGAACGCTCTTTATATGAGAGTATTATTGAATTTATGGGGCGAATATTTATTGACTTTTCTTTTGTAAGCGGATTTAGTGATCTGAGTACTTCAGTTGAGAGAGTTTTTTTAGAGAAAAAGGGGGTATGTCAGGATTTCGCCCATTTTGCTCTAACGGCATTACGCGGAGTCGGACTCTGTGTACGCTATATGAGCGGCTATATTGAGACCACTCCGGCAGAGGGGAACGAAAAACTTTTTGGTTCCGATGCTTCCCATGCATGGTTTTCTGTCTTTTTTCCGGGATTCGGATGGTTTGATTTTGATCCTACAAACAATATGGTTCCGCTTGATCAGCATATCGTTTTAGGATACGGGCGTGATTATGGAGATATCTCTCCAATGCAAGGTGTCGTGAGCGGAAGCGGTTCGAGTCATTTAGGGGTAATGGTGGATGTCTCTCGGGAATAAAATCCTTTGAAACCCATATATAATGAAGCGTTTGATACGCTTTGAAATCTTTTTCGAAATTCTTTTAAATTTCTTCCCAAAACCTCTTGACATCTTTCAACTTTTCCCCTATAATTCCCGTCCACAAACACTGGGAAGCTTGAAAAAGCGACTTAGATTTGAGTTTGAGATCATTGAAAACTAAGCAGGTTAGCGGATCGGGACGATGTCTTCGAGACGTTGACTATG